>CBDTVJ010000131.1:0-9176 GCA_965363655.1 uncultured Halieaceae bacterium
ATGTCGTCCGCGCAAAGCATCGACCAGCCGCATATGCAACGGGAAAGACAGCATACCAATCAGTATCGCCAGGACAATTGGCTCCATGAATGGCTTGACCAGCCAATAGCAGGCGTACAGTGAAATCGCCAGGAAAATCAGCAACACCAGGCGATTGGGGCCCCCTTCAAACAGGGTCTTCATAATTCTTTTCCCTTATCCGGACTGCAAGGCGAGAACACCAACATAGAGATTTTTCAGGAAAAATCAACGCCTCAGGGCACTGCTCGCCTCGTGAACCGCTGCAACTGACGATCAGTGCGCACTGGCTAACGCCGCCAAGCCCAAACGAGTCATTGTCATCGCTGGCAACGACACAGGGGCTCGCCCGGATTGCACTTTGCCAACCACGTCACAACTATGAGTCGCCGCCGGCTACACCACTGCAATTTATTGATCTAGCTCTATTTCCACACCCCTCCGAGGGGCATACTCCGCTCAGTCATTCAAGAGGCACCACAAACGCGACAATATGTTCGACTGCGACCAACCCAGCACCGCACGCATTACCGAGGCCATGCGCATTCTGCCTCGGGATCGCTTCATTGAAATGAGCGAACCCGGCCTGGTGATCGGGCGCTCCATTCCTTCTACCAACGCAGCATCGGAAATACTCCGTCATGCAGCCGCACAAGCACAGCACCGTGTACTGGTCATCGGCACGGGTGCGGGTTATGTCGCGGCCCTGCTGAGCAAGCTCGCCGCACAGGTGACCGCGGTTGAGATCAACCCCGCTATTGCCCGCCTCGCGCAGGATCGCTTTAACAAACTGGGTCTGACTAACCTGATTCTCAGGGAGGGTGACGGTACCTGCGGCGCAGCAGACCTGGGGCCGTTCGATCGTATCGTTGTCTCCAGTCCCCAAGTCACTGTGAAAAGTGTATTGCTTGACCAACTGACGGAGGGCGGCCGCCTGCTGGCGATAGAGCAAGGAGAAAACGCCAGTCACCTGTTATCGCGCTATGAAGTCAACGAACGGGGCGCGACCCAGCGCAAGGAACTGGCCCTGGTGGATTTTTCCCGCGACACGGGAATCACCCTGCTGGATATGGGTATGGTGGACCAGGTCATGCTATCGGAGGCGCGGCGCACCGCCAGACAAAAGAAAATTCCAGTCCTGAAGGTACTGCGTGACAAGCTGAACCTGGAGGACACCGCGCTATACAGCCGCCTGGCAGAAGAAAACGGCATGCCCTTTGAACAGATCGACGATTTGTTACCCCAGGTGCAGCCCACCCTGATGGGAGCGTTCTCCCGTAGCTTCCTGGACAGTCACCATATCATTCCGCTAAAGGTGGAAGGCCACAGTCTGCACGTGGCTACCGACGACCCGGACAGCTCAGTGGATGATATCTATCATATGTACCCCTACGACCAGGTGCTGAAAGTCCTGGTGACGCCCAATGATTTCAAGCGTTTGTGGACTACCGTAGAACTGTCCATGCAGGGAGACAACAGGCAACTTATCAAACCACAGCCTGACAAGGATAAGCTGAACAAACCGAAGGACCTGCTCAGCGGCGAAAAAACGCAGATAGAAGCACACCTGATAACACTCTTTGACGCCCTGCTGCTTGACGCGGTCAGTGAAGGCGCCAGCGACCTTCATATCGAACAATACACAAGCGGCACACGCTTCCGGCTGAGGGTAGATGGCGACCTGCACGATATTACGCATTACAGTCTCTCAGCGCAGGAAACCCGCGGGCTGATCAATGTCATCAAGATACGCGGCAACATGGACATTGCTGAGAAACGCCTGCCCCAGGGCGGACGCTCACAGCTGACCGCAGGAGGCGCGACCTACGACCTGCGCATTCAGATTCAACCTTCCCTGCACGGGGAGGCCGTAGTCATAAGGCTATTGCCCCAGTCCGGCAATATTGTTGCCATTGAAGACCTGGGCATGAACACAGTGATGATGCGCCACTACCGGCGCTTACTGGACAATCCCTCTGGCCTGGTGCTGGTTGTGGGTCCAACCGGGTCCGGCAAATCCACCACGCTATATGCTGGCCTGTCAGAACTGGCCAAGGTTGGGCGGCGCAAGGTACTGACCATCGAGGATCCCATCGAGTTTTCCATTGACGGGATACAGCAGACCTGGACACGGCGAGATATCGGCTTCAGCTTTGCTGATGGTATGCGCTCATTCGTGCGCCTCGACCCGGATGTAATCCTGGTCGGTGAAATCCGGGATACAGAAACCGCAGTGGAGGCTATTCGCGCTTCACAAACAGGCCATGTCGTACTCTCCACCCTGCACAGCAACGACGCAGTAGACGCGCTGCAACGAATCTACGATCTCAATGTGCACGCCAATTCCATCGCCAGCGAATTGATGGGTGTGATTGCGCAGAAGCTGGCCAAGCGCATATGCCCTGACTGCAGAAAAGAAACGGCGCCGGACCGCACTGTACTGGAAGAACTGTTTCCAGACGGTACGCCGGACAACTTCCGCTGCTACCAGGGAAGCGGTTGCGAAACCTGTAACGGTCGCGGCACCCGCGGGCGCGTGGCAGTAGTGGAATACATGCAGGTCAACAGCGATATTCGCAACGCCATCTCCCAGCATGACCCGATAGACCGGTTGCGCTCTATTGCCCTGGACTCCGGGCTGACCACCATGCGCGATAGCGCTCTCAGTCATGTCATAGAGGGCGTCATCCCGTTAACCGAGCTACCCCTGATTCTGCCATCGGACCGTATGGCCCCTGAAAAGCGAGGAGCATGGTAAATGACAGCCCAGATACGACATGACCTGACACGACAAGACCTGACGCGACAAGCTCAGCGCCTTCCCGCCGAGGTCTACTACGCAAATGAACTGCATGCCCTACGGTCACAGGACGATGGACCAAGACCGCCAGGCTGGCAGCTGTCGCCCAGGGCTGTGGAGGCTTTTATCCTTGGCGATGACAAACTCAGCACCCCAAAATTCGTAGCCCCCAATGAGATAGTGACCCGCATCATCATTTCCCTGGCCACCTCGCGCGGGGCCATGTTGGTAGGCGCACCGGGAACCGCAAAATCCTGGTTATCGGAACTGATCTGCGCCGCCATCTGCAACGACTCTACCCTGATCATCCAGGGCGGCGCCATCGAGACGGTGCAGCAACTGCTGTACACCTGGAACAAGGCCATACTCGAACGCAATGGCCCCTGCATCGAAGCGCTGATACCCGGCCCCATCTACCGCGGCATGGAATCGGGCCTGCTGGTGCGCTATGAGGAAATTGCCCGCTCCTCTACCGCCCTGCAGGATGCGCTCCTGTCCATTATGTCGGAGCGCTCCATCGCCATACCGGAATTGTCCGGCGATGCGTCCACCCTGTATGCGAGGGAGGGTTTCAACCTGGTAGCCACATCCAACACTACCGACCAGGGCGTCAACGAAATGAGTTCGGCCCTGAAGCGCCGCATGAACTTCGAAACCATACACCCCATCGGGTCGTTGGATGACGAGATCGAGGTGGTGATGCGCGAGTCCGAAAAGCTATTGTGGTCTTCCGGTGTTGATGTAAAACCGGACCAGGAGATGGTGCGGGCCCTGGTCACCATCTTCCACGAGCTGCGCAGCGGACAATCCCTGGACGGGCGCAGTACGGACCGACTGGCGTCTGCGGTAATGTCCACCGCCGAAGCTGTTGCAGTGGCACACGCTATGGGTGTATACGCCTACTACTACCGAGAAGGACATATGGCGGCAGAGGACTTTACCGACTTTCTGGTCGGCGCCGCCATCAAGGACAACCCATCAGATCTGAAGCGCATGAACCATTATTTCGAAACTGAGGTAGCTCTAAAGAAGGGGCCCCTGTGGGAGACTATCTACCGACAGTGGCAAGGTTCTGTGCGACATTGATACGCGCTCAGTGGGAGCGCCATTAGCACCCAATCCCGGCACCATAATGTCGCTACAGCGCTTAACCACGTAAACTATCCGGTTGGCCAATCCAGTTATGCCACACTTTGCCAAACAGCGGCCAGGGTTCCTTCAAGCTCGACTCTCGTCTGCTCAGGTATCACTGCATCGACGCCTCCGGGTATACCGTAAGACGCCATAGCACTTACCAATTGATCAACTTGATTTAGAAGCAATACACGGTCTCCCGCAGTTATAGCATCCAGTTTCTCATCATCATCCGAAAACCAGTTATCGACCTGCACCCGGTCATCAGCACCCACTACGTCAACAACCAGGTGATCATACTGGCGAGTCAGCCAAAGGCTATCGTAGGCGATACCTTCCAGCTCGAGCGAATCAAAGCTGAGGGGGTCGGAATCACGATTTTGGATAACATCCTGCCCATTACCAGCCGCAAAACGGTAAGTATCAATGCCTTCACCGCCAACAAGCGTGTCGTTACCCTGGCTTCCAAAAATGGTGTCATCTCCGCTTGCTCCATAAACCAGATCATCGCCGCTACCGCCGTTTAACACGTCATTGCCGGCACCTCCTGCAATAAGATCATCACCGGTAGAACCGGTAATCGTGTCATCGCCGTCCAGGCCAGCTATTGCAACGACATTGATTAATTCCGTAACCGAGAAATCCAGGCTATCATCTGAAGATGCGCCCAGGATCACGTTGAAACCCTGGCCGCCATCGATTCGCTCCAAACTATCGACCATACCAAGCGAGAGGAGGCGAATAGCATCGTGGCTCGCGCTACCGACCAGCTTATCAAAGCCATCACCGCCAATGATGTGGTCCACCCCGTTTTCAAATCCTGCGACCAGGAAGGTATCATCACCGCCTCCTCCATTAATCATATCATCGCCGGGACCTCCCTTTAGTACGTCATTGCCGACACCCCCCAAAATATAGTCATCACCCGCAGAGCCGGTAATCGTGTCATCACCGTCCAGGCCAGCTATTGCAAAGACATTGATTAACTCCGTACCCGAGAAATCCAGGCTATCGTCTGAAGGTGCGCCCAGGATGACATTGAAACCCTGGCCGCCATCGACTTGCTCCAAACTATCGGCCACACTAAGCGCAGCGAGGCGAATAACATCGAGGCTCGCGCTACCGACCAGCTTATCAAAACCATCACCGCCAATGATGCGGTCCACCCCGTTTTCAAATCCTTCGACCAGGAAGGTGTCATCTCCGTCTCCTCCAATAACCGTATCATCGCCGGGACCTCCCTTTAGCACGTCATTGCCGACACCGCCTATAATATAGTCATCACCCGCAGAACCAGTAATCGTGTCATCGCCGTCCAGGCCAGCTATTGCAAAGACATTGATTAATTCCGTGCCCGAAAAATCCAGGCTATCGTCTGAAGATGCGCCCAGGATCACCTTGAAATACGGGCCGCCATCGATTCGCTCCAGACTATCGGCCAGAGCAAGCGAAGCGAGCCGAATAACATAGTAGCCCGCACTGCCCTGCAGAGTGTCAAAGCCTGTTCCGCCATTAATTCTAATGCTTCCCTCGCCAGCACCCTCCACGATAAAGATGTCGTCTCCGCCCCTGCCAAAGAGATGGTCATCTCCACCCCCAACCAAAATCACATCGTCGCCGTCAGTTCCTATAATCTGATCGTCGCCTTCCGTGCCATTGAGGTCCGCCTGATAATCGTCACGTGCTAACGCGAGAATTTGTGTTTCGTGCAGAACCAAACCATCTGCAAAGCGTATTTCACTGAATGTTGCGTTCGAGTCTAATAGATATTCATCCATGACTACGTCATATACCACCGCAAATGAACTAATCGAGTCACCAGAACCAGGAAGGGCTATCAACAAGCTATCTCCATAGGCTTCTGCCTGAATTCCAAAAGTAACGTCATTGATCGATAGTTCTCCAGTCATTTCGACAATGGTCGCCTCACCGTCTGCAAACATGCCTACACTATTTGACCCACTGCCCACGCCAAATATCAGAGTATTCTGTCCACCCTCCATCTGGATGTAGTCGCTACCGGAGCCGGGGTCTATAACATTCTGGCCGCCCACGGTGCGAATCGAATCATCGCCCGGCCCGGCGCTAATAGTGTTGTCACCTTCTACCCAAATGTCGTCAGATCCCGCCCCGGCATCTATAAGATTGGAACCGCCGAAATCATAAATCGTATCGTCGCCATCCAGACCCTGTATTACATCATCTGACGCGACGTCACCGTATAATTCATCATCGCCCATTGTACCCAAACGTGTAACGCCGGGCAGGATATCCACGACTTCCAATTGAGCCCCCAGCAGGACCTCCATGTCATACTCGCTGCCGTCACTCAAGCGAATCCTGGAAACCGGCGTTCTGGGCAAAGCGTTTTGAATATAGGGGTCTAACAGTAAATCAACCGGGAGCGGCCCCTCCTGATTGTAATGATCAATATTGGGCTCGCCAGGAGGTAATTCAGGCTCGTAGGCGAAGAAAAAGTTGTTGAGCCGAATGCCATTGCCAGGATCTGGCAGTACGATATCCAGATCATCACCGAGGCGGACCAGGCGTAAGTCCGATAATGTTATACCTGCGCCGAAGGCAATGACATCACGCCCGTAGGGGGTAAAGTTGACTTTACTGGCATTAAAATCGAACCCGAATTCATAGGGACTCGTAGCCGAATAGGACAGGTCGTAATCGACCACGTCGTGACCATCTCCCAGGTCATAGTGAAAAGTTAGCCCCTGATGCAGCGGGGTGTCTATGTGATCGTCGCCTGCCTGCCCCATGATATGTTTATGGCCGATGCCTTGTTCACGCCAATACAGATCGTTGAGAATTATGCTATCTCCTCCGGCGCCACCCTCAATTATATCGGCGCCATAGCCTGGAATAATTGTGTCACTTCGACTCCCACCTATAATGTGATCACGGCCATAACTACCATTTAGCGTTTGTGCTTGGTTACTTGCGCCCCTGATTACAGGAATCCAACTCGAATTACCCTCCGCAGACAAGGTAAAACGTCGCAATGCATTATCCCTCTGTGAAAAGACACCTTCAGGATCGAGAGCAAGCGTATCTCCATCGCCGTAACCTATCGTTGCAACGCCGTTGGAAAAACTGAACGACAATGAATCCAGATCCACTCCGGCAGCAAAGCTGATCTCCCCCATCACCTCAGGGTATGACCCATAATCCAATAGTATCGTATCTGCCTCATCACCATTGTTGAAGCGATAGGTATCGCTTCCCCATGCACTGGCATGAATAATGTCTTCTCCATTGCCACTTTCAAACACGTCGTTCCACCGCGTGCCATAGAACGAGCCATTCACCAGGTCCGAGCGCTGTAGCAATGGAATGGCAATATCACCCACCGACACGCCGCCAATCAAGGACGTTGGAGTTGCATCCAACGATGTCACACTATCACCCGCAGAATAATTCAAGCGAAAGGCATCATCATCCAGACTGGTACGGTTTAGTACAACGCTGTCGATGCTGACATCGCTACTAAAAGCAAAGTACATTGAGCCAAAGGGATCGTTCAGTATGTCGTGACCGTCACCTGAACTGAATTGGTAGTAACTATGGCCCATCCCTGCGGATAACAGAGTGTCATTACCCTCTCCCCCGTCAAAGACATCCGCCAGATCTCCACCGTAAAGGACGTCGTTCCCCGGCCCACCCCGCAGAATATTTCGCCCGGCATTACCATAGAGTTCATCGTTCCCCGCGCCACCCTCGAGCAAATCATCACCGTAACCACCGTCTATATCGTCATCACCGCCCCGACCCTCAATGTAATCATTACCCCCGTTCCCGTATATGACGTCTGTGCTGCTACTACCCACAATGTGATCATTTAGCGAAGTGCCCTGGATGGTACCTTCAAGACCGGTCATGCTGAGTAAGTGATCGCCGAAGATATTTACAAAGTCATTAATGTCCTCGCCGCTATCCAGGTATTCCTGGTAGAGCTGCAGAGACAGCTTAAAACGATTACTTACCAGTACGACGGCATAATTACCATCGGCTGCATTTACCTCTATATCCAGAGAATCAGGCCCATCATGAACGACGATCATGGGGTTTTCAGAGTCAATATCGTCTATGGAAAACGTTTCATCCCGCTCTGCTTCGGTAATCCCCCTGATGCCATCGACTTTCAGCAAAATATTGTCTGCCGCATCGAGGTAATACGTATCCAGGCGAGAGCGCTCGAAGAGATTGTCCGGTGATGTATGGGCAAGTTGTGTGTTAGCCCATTCACTGCGTGAGAGGATAAAACCTTCCATGCCCGAAGCCGTGCCTACCCGAACTTGATCTCCGTTGAACACTACTTCCAGAGAGTCAATCGACACGCCAGTGAACACCAACGTGTGCTGCCCTTCGGTATCAATTACCCTATCCAGGCCATCGCCTGAGAAGTACTGGTAGGCATCATTCCCCGCCCCGCCCAAGAGCTGGTCGTCCGCCCCGCTGCCACCTGCCAGCAAGTCGTCACCGCCGTGGCCATGTAGCGTATCGGTACCGGCTCCGCCGTAGAGACGATCGTTACCGTGCATGGAAGCATCCAGCATTGGCGTGGTTGTACCGTATGCCGGTAGTTCAAGGTCAAAATAGCTTGTTAGATTGGTACGATCGCCGAACAGCTGATCATTACCCGCATCGCCATAGAGCACATCATCACCGAGCTCACCCCAAAGCGTGTCATCGCCATCGCCACCATGGAGCTCATCATTGTAGGAGCCCACGGAACCTGAACCATCGGCAAAGGCAATCTGACTCTGCTCACCGGCCACACCGCTTGATACTTCTATGAGGCGCCAGCTGAGGGAGGAATCACCGTAGACAATATCGCTTTCAGCTCCTCCGTCGAGGACATCCGCCCCTGTACCACCAAAGAGATAATCAGTGCCAGCGCCACCAGTAATCGTATCCCGGTGTTCACCACCACCAATGAAATCATTACCGCCACCACCGTCGATGGTGTTGTGGTCGCCTTCCGCATCGGTGATGTGCTGCCGTTGAAACAACTGCGATGGGATTCCCGGGTCCAACGTATCAACGAGGCCTGACCTGGCACTGCCAAACAGGATATCGTCGCCGTCACCGCCCAGGATGATATCGGAACCCGCCCCACCTTCTACGAAATCATCTCCGCCGAGCGTCTCCAGAAAATCGGCGCCACTCAGCCCGTGTAGCGCATTGGAGTCAGCATCTCCTGTCAAATGGT
>CBDTVJ010000132.1:0-9165 GCA_965363655.1 uncultured Halieaceae bacterium
CCCATATCGACTTTCGGGTTGTACTCATAGCGCATGTCGGCAATGGTCATATAACCCAGCGCGAACACCATCACCATGATGAGGTTGATCACCAGCGGCCTGTCGACAAACCAGCTAATCAGGGTGCGCATGGCAGTTACTGCGCGCTACGGATGCTGACGCTGGCTCCGTCGACCAGCAGCGACTGGCCCTCGACCACCACCTGGTCACCGGGCGCCAGCCCCGCGAGGATTTGCAGGCGATTACTGAAGCCGGCAGCCAACAAGGGTTCGCGCACATGTGCCACGCCCTGCTCCACCACAAACACCACTCGCCTGCGCTCGCGATCCACCAGCGACTGTTCCGGCAGCAACAGCACATCGGGCACTACGATGCCTTCCAGCACAGCCGCGGCGGTCATACCGGGACGCAAGGCATCTGCAGCATCGATCAAAATAAGTTTCACCGGGAAATTGCCTGTTGCGGAGTCCGCGTTCACACCCACCCACTCGATACTCGCCTCGTACTCCCGCCCCGCCAGCCCGGAAATGGTGACACGCGCTTTGCCACCGGCCCGAATACGCCCGATATCAGCTTCGCTGACCCAGGTGTGCACCCGCATCCCCTGCACTGCCTGTAAGGTCACCAGGCTGGCGCCAGCCTGCACCGGCTCACCAACTTCTACCGCCTGGATATCGACGAGGCCAGGTGTCGGGCTGAATATACGCGTGTCAGCGAGTTCCCGTTGAGCCAGCTGTTGGCTGGCCAGAGCCTGCTGGTATGACGCGGTAGCGGCATCCACCGCCAGCTGTGCGTTATCCAGCACTTCCTGTGATATCGTTTCTTTCTCCGCGAGATTGCGTCGCCGCTGCAGTTTCAGGCGCGCTTCCTGCAGCGTGGCCCGGGCGCGCTGCACCTGCTGATCGGCCTGCTCCACCGCAATCTCGCGCTTCTCCGCATCGAGTTCCAGCAATAGCTGCCCGGCCTCAACCCGGTCACCCTCATTAACGAAGACCGCTTTGACCGTACCGGATAACTCCGCCGCGACATTCACTTCCTCCAGTGCCTCAACCACACCAAAGGTATTTATAGTGCCCTGCCAGTCCCGCAGCTTGAGCTCCTCCACTACGACCTCAACTACGACCTCAACTACCGGCTTCGTAGCGGATTGAGGTGTGGGCGGCTCGGAGCAGGCGCCCAGTGCCAGGGCGAACCCGGCCACCAGGCCCGCACGCCACAATGCAACAGGGACTGCGTCGCAGTCCCTGTCAATTCTGTCCCCGATTTCTGGCAATAACATATTTTAAATTTTTCCCGTCCGGCCCCTATCTCATGTCACCCGTATCGTACCGTTTGATGGCAAAGAATCCACCCAACAGAAAATCACCGTCCTCCAGGAAAACGGTTATGCCACCCCAGTTGTTCCACAACACACTGTCATCGGGGAATACCCAGGTGGCTTTCTTTTCCCCGGTTTCCCAGTCTGCGGCAAAATACTCGTAAGTGTCATTGCGCCGGTTGGCGATATAGACCAGTCCATTGGCAGCGGACACCGCCGGGGGCATCCAGTCGGTGTTATCCACATCTGCGATAGACCAGGATTCGACAAAGCGATTTTCTCGCGGCAGCCACTCATATTTCTGGATGCCCAGTGGCGCTTTACGGGTGGTTCCGGCCAGGAAGGCATTGCTGATCAGGTCCATGGAAATGGGTCCAGGCTCGGGATAAGTGCCGTTAACTACCAGCACACCGTTACCATAGACCACCGGGGATGCTTCCACCGTGGTCTTGCTCAGGCTGAAAGGAATCTGGTCCGCGATGCGCCGCGATTTGGTTCCCGGTTTTTGCTTGAAGTCCGCGGGTATCTCATCCCGCCAGAACGCCACAATCTGCGCGTTGTTCTCATTACCATCGGAGATCACCACCAGCTTGTCTTCATCATCCCCGAAACCCAGCAGGGAGGGCGTGGTGCCGGAGCCGTGGGAAGCCGCTCCCATATCCTGCGCCTGTCCCTCCGGCATCACATCGTAGGCACTGCTCCAGGCGCCGTCTTCCGCGCGCTGCGACAGGCGAGAGCCGTCCCAGACCAGCTTGTGCATATTGACAGAGGTCACCACATAGATGCCATTGTCCTCATCCACGGCGATGGAGTTTTCCACGTGTTCCCCAGGGAATAGCAGGTAGTCCTGGACCTTTAAATCACGGTCCACCACGATGACGACACCGGTGGCTGCCGCCACGATATACCCGTCATGGGTCATGTTGATACCCAGTATCCTATCTATCCCCGCAGCATCCTCCGGGGGCAACTGGGAGACGATGTTGGCATACTTCACCGGCAGCAGCGGCTGCTCCACCTTGTTGTCATCAAAGGACTTCACCAGGTGATGAAGGTCGTAGAAAGTGTAGTGGTAACCCTGTTTGTCTATCACTGCGTACGCCCCTGAGGGCATCGTGCGCATATTGATATTGAACTTGTAGTACAACAGCCATGAATTGAACAGCAGTCGCCAGTCCTGTTTCTGCCGGCGCTTGGCGTCTATGTCGGCCATGACTTCCATGATCTTGTCATTGCTAACGTCAGCATGAACTTCCTCCCGGTTGGGATAGGGCACGTTCGACACCAGGGTAAAGTCTTCACCGGTGGCGCGCACTTTGATCAGGCCCAGGGGGTTGGAAGCAATCACCACTGTCTCGTCGCCGATATGCTTGAACAGGGGCGCGGAGCACCACACAAGGGGCACTGTTTTGACATCGCCCAGGGTGAGTTGGGCACCCACTTTAGGGCCGTCCACTGGCGTAACGTCGGTTTGCGCCGCATTGTGGTGGGATATGGCATAGGCACTGTCCGCCACCCAGGGGTTTTTGGGGGGCAGGTTCTCTGCAGCTTCCGCCCGAACCACTACGAACAGGCAGGCCAACAGAAGATAAGAAATAACAGGGATACGAGCTGGCATGTTCATCGCGACTCCAGGTAGGCCATTGCAATTGTCCCGTGTGGTATGCACACACCATCGATTTACCGAGATGTGTGAATCCAGGGGGACGGTAGCATTCAGGCTCTCAATCTAACAGAGTGACGCGGCAGGGACATGACCAAAGCGGCGATTATTCAATGCTTTTTTTTGTGGCCGGTCGGCGGGCCTGGTGAAGCTGGAAGCTGACGAGCCCGCTAGATCATGGGGCCGCCATTACAGCTCAGGTGGTGTTGTTTGCGTACTCGTAGCGAATATCCACCTGGAATGTTTTACCCTTGTCATCGCGAAGATTACTGACACCACGGAAACGCAGCAATCGCCTGCTATCTCGAGCGTAGGAAAGGACGATGGGATCAACCAGTAACCCCAGAAACCAGGAATCGAGGCTAACCTCAAGGCACAGCTCCTGCAGAGCACAGCTGCCCTGGTTTGCCCGATAAGCTTTCATCGCCAGCGGCTGGTCAAAGCCAACAACCTGGAAGGGGAACTCAATACTCTCACCCCCAGACAGTTCACCCCACCGGCTGCGCACATAATTATCAAAACCGGCGTCGACAACCACATCCTCCCGCTCGCTGAACCCGAGCCTCACCTCCTTGCCACTGAGGTAGTCGATCATTACCAGCGCAGGACTGTGCGGACCATAGCTGTAGTCAAGATCCTTGCGGGCAATGAGTTCACCATCCGGTTTACGATATTCGATCATGCAGGCCAACTCACTGTCACAGTAGTGGTATTCGCTATACAGTAGTTGTTCTCCCGATTCATCAAAGGCGCGGCCCACCACCTGTAGCGGCCACTCCTGTGCTAGCGCGCCGGGCAGCAGCATTGCCTGCAACACCAACAGCAGCGTGCCCTTCATCCAGGCTTCAGGAATAAGCCGCATTTGTCTCACTCTCCAGCCTGGCAGCCAGTAGCAACAGGAGTGGGAACAGCGCAGCCCATAGCGCCCCGAGCATCACCGGGCCCCAAAACTCCGAAAAGAAGGCCACGTCGGTAAGACGGGTACCCGCCGTGTAGGATGCGGCGCCGCTCACTGCCCCCAGTACGCAGGACAACAGGGGCCGATGCTGAAAGCTCCGAAACGCATGCATCAGCGTAGTGGCCAGTACCGGCCACAAACAGGTTATCCACAGGGGTGGCCAGGCCGCCTGGCCCAACACGGTGAACACGCCAAATCGAAACAGCAACTGGTCCACCAGCACTCCCAGCACAGATACGATAGCGATCAACTGCAGTTCGCGCTGGTTGATACCCACCAGTGCGAAGTGGATGCACAAATGCAGCAGCACCACGGCGGGAGCAATCACGGCAGAGTGCGTCATGACAATCGCTAACCAGCTGAGGTTAAACAGGATAGCGTTGGCGAACCCGATGGCGATTACTCAGACCAGGAATTCGGAGCGGGTTCGGGGATCCGCCTTGAACTGGCCACCCAGGGCAGTGGTGCGGGTACGGGAATTGGCATCCATCACCCCCCGCGCCTTCACACAGTAATGAGCGGCATTGATAGTGACCGCGACATCGTCGGTGTCAAGCAGTGTCTGCAGTGCCACCAGTACCTGCTGGGTCAGGCGCTCCTGCACCTGGGGACGCTGGGCAAAAAACCGCACGATACGGTTAACTTTGGACAGGCCGATAATGTTGCCTGAGGGGATATAGGCGACACTGGCGACACCATCGATAGTGATAAAGTGGTGCTCACAGGTACTCACCACGGAGATCTCGTCTATGCGCACCATCTCCTCCACGCCCATTTTGTTGCTAATAGCGGTCGCCTTGGGGAACCGGGCGTAGTCCAGGCCCGAAAAAATCTCATCGACATACATTCGGGCAATACGCTGGGGAGTGTCACAGAGACTGTCGTCGTTTAGATCCAGGCCCAAAGTGGTAGCGATATCGGCAAAAGCGTCGCGGATGCGCTCGTATTTCTGGTCCCTGTTCAGGCCATTATCCAGTAGCGGCGTCTCCAGTCCCCGCTCTATGAGTACATCACGCACTTTGCGTGCGTCTTCAGAGATCGCCAGTGGCGGTGTAACAACGGTTTCCATCAGGGCTGATTCCATAACACTGCTCTCGTATTGTGAGTTCCTAGTTAATTACGCTAAAGCCACTATTTCAGATCTTTCCAGCTACAATTTCCTGTAATCCCATTGTTGCCCCGATCTGGCAGGGGCTGCCACACGCCCTATGCCACCAGGCTCGGGAAACGATAACCCGGCTTGGCGAAAGACAGCTGTACGGTACTGATAATGCGTTCCCGGAACCCGCCTTCGCAGTAACACATGTAGTATTCCCACATGCGCACGAACTCCTCACTGAAGCCCATGCCGCGCACCTCCTCAGCCCGGGCCATAAAGCGCTCGCGCCAATGGGCCAAAGTCAGGGCGTAATCCTCAGTGATATCACGCAGGTGCACGATCTGCATATCAGTATCGCGCGCAATGTGGTCGGCGATCACCGCCACGGAGGGCAGGCAGCCACCGGGGAAGATATAGCGTTTGATGAAGTCTACCGAGTCCCGTGCCTGCTCATAGCGCTGGTCAGCCATGGTGATCGCCTGGATGACCATCTTGCCATTGGGCTTGAGCAAACCGGCGCAGGTCTGGAAGTAGTTCTGGTAGAACTGGTGCCCTACCGCCTCTATCATTTCCACCGAAACAAGCTTGTCGTACGCACCGGTAAGAGCGCGATAGTCTTCGCATAGCAGGGTAACCCTGTCTCCAAGGCCCTCTTCCTCGACCCTGTTGCAGGCAAAATCATACTGCTCTTGTGAGATAGTCGTGGTTGTCACACGGCATCCATAATGCTTTGCCGCGTGTATGGCCATGCCTCCCCAGCCAGTGCCGATTTCCAGCAGGTGATCTCCCGGCTGTAATTCGAGCTGCCGGCACAATTCATCGAGCTTGGCCTCAGAAGCGGCCTCCAGGGTCATTTCAGGCCCCGTGAACACAGCTGACGAATACATCATGGTGGGATCAAGGAATAGCTGGAAAAACTCGTTGCCCAGATCATAGTGGGCGGCGATGTTGTCCTTGGAACCCTTGTGGGTGTTACGATTCAACAGATGAGCCAGCTTAAGCGCCAGTTTTACCCCTACTGACTGGGCGGCATCAAAACCATCGAGTAGCGCCAGGTTAGCGCTGAACAAGCGGGTAACTTCTACTGTTGCGGGCGATGACCAGTGTCCCCGGAAGTAGGCTTCCGCGGTTGCAATGGAGCCGCCAGACAACATCTGGCCGTACAATGCCGAATCGTGAACGTGCACCTCCGCCTGAGGCCCTGACAGGTCGTCGGTATTGCCAAAGTGATGGCGCTGGGAACCTTCATGCAGGGTCAGTGAGCCTACCTCCAGTTTGCCCATCATCCTGAATATAGCTTCCCTGGCTATTTTTTCACCCATACTGGCGCCGCGCACTTGGGGTAAACGCATACTGCCTATGCTAACTTCACTCATTTCTCGCTCCTGTAGCGTTGTTACCGGGGTGTGAAAATAACGGCACTCCTTTCAGGTACAAACGCAGGGCCTGCCAGTAAATGGCCAGCCCCACCTTTGCCGTCATAAAGGGGTAGCGCAAAAGTAATCTGTTCAGGTTGCCGGCCGTCATGGGCTGCGCCGACAGGGTCAGGGTGGCATCGAAAACCCTGTCGCCTTCCTCGGTGTTTTCCATATGCAACACCAGTCGATCATTGGGCGTATTGCTGCGCCAGTTATAGCGCATCGCCATCGGGTTGAAGGGCGATACATGGAATGCTTTATCGAAGGAGGTCTCTATCCAATTGCCAGTTTCCGGGCCCGGCAGCACGTAGCTGTGACGCTCATCCCAGGGCGTGTTGTTCACCTCGGCGACGACATACTCAAGCCGCGTCTCGTCCTCATTGAAGCAGTAATAGCAGGCAATGGGATTTATCACATAGCCGAAATAACGAAGGTTCGCCAGCAGATAAACAGGGCCCTTATGGGATACGCCTGTTTCTTCACGAATTCGTCTGCGCACCTCATCTGCAAGTGGTACAGCCGGGTCGCCAAGAAAATCACTGCGTCGGAACTGCGCCAGCGCGGGCCCATTGGCCGACCAGAACCGGGTACCGGAAAAAACCTCCGGCAACTCGTCCAGGCAAAGATAAAGCATGGCGAGTTGGTAGTGGAACTCGTGGCGCCGGGGCGACACCCTGCGGTGCTGCAACACCCCGCGGTAAATGCGCGATTTCACGCAGCGGCCCGGGCGCTGGCGCTGGCGGCGATTGCATTGGCCACCCGCAAGGCGCTCACCACACCGTCCTCGTGAAAGCCGCTATGCCAGTAGGCGCCACAAAACCAGGTGTCAGCCACACCGTTGATTTCTGACCAGCGCTGCTGGGCTGCCATGCCTTCGAGGGAAAATACCGGGTGGTCATACTGGAACTGCCCGATGATCTTGTGGGGATTGATCGCCGCAGTATTGTTGAGCGTGACGCAAAAAGTCTCCGGAGCGCTAATGCCCTGCAGGATATTCATATTGTAGGTCACCACCGCGCGCTGGTCGCTCGCACCAAGGGTATAGTTCCAGCTGGACCAGGTTTTCTCCTTGCGGGGCAACATCAGGGTATCGGTGTGCAGTACCACATCATTGGCCTGGTAAGGTATGGCGCCGAGAATCTCCCGCTCGTTGTGTGAAGGCTCCTGCAACAGCGCCAGGGCCTGGTCGGAGTGCGTGGCAAAAACCACCTGGTCGAATTCATGGGTGTTGCCATCAGCCATCACCAGGGTGACACCCCCCTCCGGCTTTCGAATGACTGTTTTCACCGCGTTGCCGGTGGATATCCGGTCTGCAAATCGCCCACACAGTGGCTTCAGGTATTCACGGGAGCCACCCTCTATCACACGCCACTGGGGCCTGTCCTTGACCGATAGCAAGCCGTGATTCTTGAAAAACCGCAGGAAAAAACTGACCGGGAAATCCAGGATGGTGGCGCAGTCAGCGGACCAGATGGCAGAGCCCATGGCGGCGAGGTATTGCTGGGTGAACTTCTCACCATAGCCATTGCGGGCTAGATAGACGCCGAGGGTTTCAGCATCGTCGAGTTCGCCGCTTTCCAAATCGGCGACGGAGTGGCGATTAAAGCGCAAGATATCGCGAATCATATTAATGAATGACGGTGAGACGAGATTGCGGCGCTGGGCAAACAGGGTGTCGAGATTGGTGCCCGAGTACTCCAGCCCACTTGCTGGATCCTTGACGCTGAACCCCATGGCGGTGGGCTTGCTGGAAACACCCAATTCATCCATCAGGGCGATGAAATTGGGGTAGGTCCAGTCATTGAATACAATGAAGCCAGTGTCAATCGCATAGCGCCCGGTGCCCAACTGCACGTCCATGGTGGCAGTGTGCCCGCCGATTTTCTTGTTGGCCTCGAAGACCCACACCTGGTGATCCGCACTCAGGTAATGAGCACAGGCCAGACCCGATATCCCTGAGCCAATAACAGCAACTTTCATAATGACAACCCTCTGCCAGAGCAAATAAAACGGCGCAACCGCCTGTCTGGGTAGAAATACGAGCGTTGGGGAAAGTTGGATCAATGGGGGGGCATTTTCCCCATACTCCACTCCTGACACGGGCTTGCTGCCGGGGAACCACCTAAAAATCTTTACCGGATAGAGTGATCCATAACTGTCCAGAGGCGTATACTAACAAAACCGCAGCGGAAACGAGAATGATGATCGTGGCAAGCAAGGACGAAGGTGGCTCCAACGAGGGCACTCCCGGAGGCAGGCGCGCCGATGAATGGAGCGAGTGCTTGACCCTGATAGCCCGGAACCAGGACCGGGCAGCATACACCCGCCTGTTCCGGCATTTCGCGCCATTGATGAAGGCGTTTGCCTTGTCTGGCTCGACCATGTCGGCCAATCACGCCGACGAGCTGGTGCAGGAAGTCATGCTGAAAGTCTGGCAGAAGTCGGGAGGATTCAACCCCGACAAAGCAGCTGCCAGCACCTGGATCTACACCATCGCGCGCAACTGTCGCACCGACATGTTCCGCCGTCTACAGAAATTCGATACGCCACTGTCTGCAGACGATGTCAGCGGCTCAATGGAAACCGAGGAAGCGTTTATGGTGCTGCACCAGAAGCGCAGTCGGGAACGTATTCAAGGCCTGATCAAGGAATTGCCCAACGATCAGGCACAGATTCTCGCCAAAGTTTATATGGCGGGGAAGTCCCACT
>CBDTVJ010000133.1:0-9158 GCA_965363655.1 uncultured Halieaceae bacterium
CGAAGGAGCTGATGAATGAAATGGATCAGGCAATACAGTTTCCGGGGCTGGCCAACGCCTGGACTATGCCCATCAAAACACGTATCGATATGCTTTCGACCGGAATAAAAACGCCTGTGGGCATAAAGGTCTCGGGGCCTGATCTCAAAATACTTCAGGCTATCTCGGAGGATATCGAACAAGTGATGAAGACGCTCCCGGATACGGTGTCTGCTTTTGGTGATCGTGCCGTGGGTGGCTATTACCTTGATTTTGATATCAAGCGCGAAGCTGCAGCCCGATATGGCCTGACGGTAGGCGATGTTCAGGATGTGATCAAAAGCGCTATTGGCGGCATGAATGTTACCCGTACCGTAGAGGGGCTAGAGCGCTACCCGGTCAACGTGCGTTATCCGCGCTCTTTGAGGGAGGATCGGGAAACACTTGGCCGCACACTTATCCCTGCACCAAATGGACAGCATGTACCGCTCGCCCAGGTCGCTGATATTGTGTATCGACGGGGGCCCCCAGTGGTGAAAAGTGAAGGTGCTCGACCCAATGCGTGGATATACGTTGATATCGCCACATCAGATATCGGTGGTTTCGTAAGGGATGCAAAGCAGGTGGTAGCAGATAAAATATCGATGCCACCGGGTTATACACTAAGTTGGTCGGGGCAGTTTGAGTACATGGAACGAGCCGCCAAGAGACTCAGAATAGTCGCTCCGGCAACGTTGCTCGTTATCTTCCTGCTGCTCTACCTAAATTTTCGCAATGTTATTGAGCCGCTGGTTGTAATGATTTCCATCCCCTTTGGCTTGGTGGGCGGGCTTTGGCTCATTTACCTGAACGGTTACAACATGTCGGTAGCTGTAGCGGTTGGCTTTATTGCCCTGGCGGGTATGGCGGCGGAAATTGGTGTGCTGGTTTTGAGCTTCATCGATCAGGAGGTAAAACAGCTGCGGAGTCGAAGCAGTGAGTCATTGCCGTTGTCCGCGATCAAGGACGGAGTGGTGCAGGCGACCGGGCGGCGTGTTCGACCAGTCGTGATGACAGCGGTATCCACTATGGCGGGTTTGATTCCGATTATGATGAGTTCCGGCACCGGGTCCGATGTAACACACCGTATCGCCGCGCCGATGTTAGGTGGGATGTTGACCGTTCTCGTTCTTAATTTATTGGTCTTGCCGGTCATCTACAGTGTCGTGTTGCAGTGGCAGGAGCGAAAGCGCACCATTACTTCACCCCTGTGAAGGGGTGAAGCGTTACAGGGTGTCTAGCCTGCTCGGCGGTTGCCACCACCTGAATGGGCACGTGCTCCATCGTTGCGATTGCCACCGCCGCCGGGCCTGCCACCACCACCGGGCCTGCCGCCACCCGCTCCGGCACGGCCTTTGCCTCGTGATTTGCTCGGGTTATTGCCGCGACTACCTGAGTTGTTGCGCCCGCCACCGTTGCGAATAGGTTCGGCCTTGATGCTGGGGTCAACGTCGTAGCCAGGCAGGTTAACCTTCTCGATATCGGTACCAAGCAGCCTTTCAATATCGCGAAGTAGCTTTAGTTCATCAACGCACACCAGTGATACCGCGTGACCTTCCTGACCTGCTCGCGCGGTTCGACCGAAGCGATGCACATAATCCTCGGGCACATTGGGAAGTTCGAAATTTACTACGTGGGGTAGTTTGTCGATATCGATACCACGTGCCGCGATATCAGTGGCAACCAGAACCCTGACGGCACCTGCCTTAAAGTCTGCGAGGGCCCTGGTGCGGGCGCCCTGTGACTTATTGCCGTGGATCGCGGCAGATGTAATGCCATCTTTGCCAAGCTGCTCTGCCAGTTTATTCGCACCGTGCTTGGTGCGTGTAAAAACCAGAACCTGCTGCCAGTTTTGCTCGCCAATCTTGTGTGATAACAGCTCGCGTTTGCGCTTCTTATCCACGGGATAAACGATTTGGCTTACCAGTTCCACAGCGGTGTTTTGTGGCGTGGCCTGTATCTCAGTAGGCTGGTGCAGGAATTCTGCTGCCAGTGTCTTAATTTCTTTCGAAAAAGTTGCTGAGAACAACAGGGTTTGACGCTGCTTGGGAATTGCATTCAGTATTTTGCGAATGTCGCGGATAAAGCCCATGTCTAGCATTCGGTCCGCTTCGTCCAGAATAAGTATTTCTACCTTGGACAGGTCAATACTGCGCTGCTGTAAGTGATCCAGCAGGCGACCGGGTGTGGCCACGACTATATCTACACCCTTGATAAGCTTTTGCTTTTGGGGGTTGATGCTGACACCGCCAAAAATTACTGCTGAGCGAAATGGCAGATACTGTCCATAGTCGCGGACGCTTTCATGTACCTGGGCTGCCAGTTCCCTCGTTGGCGTCAGTACCAGTACCCTGGGATGGGGCTTCTGGCCTGCATTATGCGTCTGCTGCAGCAGCTGCAGCACTGGCAGGGTAAAGCCTGCGGTTTTTCCGGTGCCGGTCTGGGCTCCAGCTAATACATCTTTACCTTGCAATACCAGGGGTATAGCTTGTTCCTGGATCGGGGTAGCCTCATCGTAACCCTGTTTTTCGACAGCACGCAGTAGTTCGGCAGATAAGCCGAGATCTTTAAATAACATCTGTGTCTTGCTCCTGATTCTCTCATTATGAGAGCGCCTGACCAGATAGCGGAATAGCAAAAATGTACTCGCGAATGGTTCGGTCCAGGCTTGGAATGCTTAATGGTATCAACCATCACAGAGTGTGAGGCTGATGTGAGGCGCAGACCGAAGTGCGCCAAGACGGGGCGGACTATACCAGAACATTTTACAAAAGATAGGTGTGAAAATGCACAGACCCAAGCTGCGCATCGTCCCGAGCTGGGCAGCCCTAATTAGAGCAGTCGGATCCCCGTGCTCTCCAGTGCGATCCGGCGCTGTTTGTACAGGGCGCCAATCGCTTGTTTAAAGACCTTTTTGCTGACCCGGAAAGCGGCGTAGATTTCGGGGGGAGGGCTCTTGTCGGTCAGGGCGAGAAAACCGTCGTTCTCATTCAAGGAAGCGAGAATTGCATTGGTGACGCTTTCTATTTTGTCTTTGCTAAAGCCGGGCTGATCCAGTGACAGGTCGACCTTGCCGTCCTCACGTATTCGCTTTACGTAGCCATCGAGCGTTTGGCCCTTGCGAACCCTACGATACAGCTCATTTGCATAAAGCAGCCCCCAGCATTGATGGTTGATAACCGCTTTGAAGCCCAATTCCGTTTGATCGGCGATCACCAGGGTGACTTTCTCGCCTTGCTTCAGGCCCTCGGAGCTGTCTTTGATCCAGTGATCAATCCGTGTTGATCCCGCCAGTCGCCCCTGGTTATCCTGATAGACCCTGACCAGCGTATGACGTCCTTTACTTAATTCCTGCTGCTGCTCGCCAAATGGGATGAACAGGTCTTTAGGCAGCCCCCAATCGACGAAGGCGCCCAGACCAGTCACATCAACAACCTCGAGCCAGGCCACTTGTCCAAGTTCAGCCGCGGGACACTGCGTCGTCGGGACTGGGTCGCCCTCTGCGTCGAGGTAGATGAAAACATCGAGCTCATCACCGGGCGAGAGAGCATCAGGGCACTGCAGCTGTGGTAGCAACAGGCGGCCGCGGTCACCGCCATCGAGAATGGCCCCGTGCGCTGGCATTTCAAGGACTTTAAGCTGATTGTATTGTCCGATGTTGAGCATTGGGGTGGTACCTGAATAGAGGTCGCATCGCGCTATTGTAAAGCAATCTGTGGCTGCGGGTCGTTTTCCGCGGTTGTTTGAGGTAAAGGCGAGTGTAATCCTGGCTGTTACCGAGGGTGCTCAGGCGTCCTGTGCCAAAGACTTGTCTGTGGCGGTGATCGGTAGCAGTGCAACCAGGGTGGTGCCCGCTTCGATGTCCGGTTGGTACTGGTCAGTGAACATGGAGAGCTTGCCTCGCTCGTCAATTGCAAACATCGGAATCGCATCTTTGCCGTACTCTTCCCGGTATTCCTCCCAGCCGAAGGACTCGCTGAATCGTGTACTTTTTACCTCTGCTCCCTGCGCAATCAAACTGGACAGTTTTTGTAAAGTCAGTGACTCGTGAAACAAGCGGGGAGAGCGATAGCGGTCATTCACTCGATTTTTCTCAGAGCTGTCTTTTTCTTCGCTGGTGCGCAGGCTATAGGTGCGGTTATGGCCAAATTCATTGCGGTACTTCAGGCACGACAGGGTATTCAGGGCGGGGCGGCGCGACATGGCCAATAAGTGACCAATACCAACAAGATCCAGGTGCTGGTCGGCGTGCGCAGACACTGGATTGCCATAGTAGGTTTCCAGGCCTTCCATTCTCGCCGATTGAATCTCTGACCAGTTGTTACCAGTGATTTTGACGCGAAAACCCTTGTCTTGTAGAGCTCTGCCTATTGCTCGCGTAACGACGTTGGCCCCCACGATTAAAATGCCGCGGGGTTCTTCCTCCATTACGCCCAAGGCGCGTGCCAGCGGTTTCGCCGTAAAGCTGTGTAACAGGACCGTGACTATAATTACCATAAATGTCATGGCGGACAACATCTGTGCTTCTTCGTAGCCTAATTCACCGAGCCTAATGGCAAAAAGAGACGCCACGGCTGCTGCGACGATGCCCCGCGGCGCTATCCAGGCGAGGAGTGTTTTCTCCTGCCAGCTCAAGTCCGAACCAATAGTAACCAGCCACACTACTATCTGCCGCGCAACCAGAATCACCGCGATAATGCCGAATGAAGCCCAGCCCGTTGCCAGCAATGCTGCAAGGTCTACCCTGGCCGCCAGGGTGATAAAAAGTACAGAAACAATCAGGGTGGAGAGGCTTTCTTTAAAGGTGAGGATGTTTTCCATATCCAGGCCTTTGCTGTTGGCCAACCAGACGCCCATTACCGTAACGGCGAGTAACCCCGATTCCGGTGCAAAATGGTTGGCGATACTGAAGACCGAGAGCACGAAGGCCAGGGTAGCTACATTCTGCAAATACTCTGGAATGAGGTGTCGCCGCAACAGGGGGCCGAGCGTAAATGTTCCCATTGCACCACACAGGGTGCCCACGCCTAGCTCCTGAAGTAATACGAGCCAGGAGCCGCCTTTCACATCCGCCGCGATATATTCAAATACCAGAACTGCGAGCAGGGCGCCAATCGGGTCGATGAGAATGCCTTCCCAGCGTAGTATATTGCTCACTTTCGGCGTGGGGCGCACAGAGCGCAGTAGCGGCACAATAACAGTGGGTCCGGTGACAACAACCATGGCGCCAAACAATAAGCAAATGAGCCAGGAAAGATCGGTGAACAACCAGGTCCCTGTGGTGATAATAACCCAGTTCAGTAGTGCGCCCCAGCTCACCAGATTGCTCACTACCGCGCCATGACCGCGAATATCCTCAAACCGCAGCGTTAGCGCACCCTCAAAAAGCACCAGGGCGACACCCATTGAGATCATCGGGAAAAGCATCTCGCCAAAGACTTCATCAGGGTTGAGTAAACCAGTAACAGGGCCCGCGACAATTCCGATCAGCAAGAGGAGCAAAATAGAGGGCAGCTTAAGCCACCATGATATCCATTGGGCCGCGATGCCCAGGACCAGAACCAGAGTGATTAAGGCAATGTAATGTTCATGCATAGTTTTAGTGTGTTGCGCCCTGGCACTGTCTACAGAATATGGAAAACCCTGAGTGAGTGTAAGAAGTGCACGAATATTCTAGCTGTGAATCAACCGTGGCCTTATAGCGCGCCAGTGTAACAGGAAATATTGCGAGATAGTCTGTCAGGCGAATCCGATCATTCATAGGAAATGTACATGCCTATTTCTGCACCGCGTGGCCGTTTCAATCAATAGGCACTGACCATAAAATTTGAACGGATGGTATCCTTTACCGAATGCTGCGCGCTTAATCCGACGTTAATGCACGAACACATAGGGGAAATATCCAATTCGCTTGCTGAGCCGCCTGGTTGATGTAAGACAACATGAGTTAGCCACCCTGATGTGGGCCTTTATTTACTTTTATTGTCTGCTGTGCAGCTACTACATCATCCGTCCAATTCGCGACACCATGGGTATCAGCGCTGGCGTCGACAGCTTGCAGCAACTCTACCTGCTGACAATCTGCCTGATGTTGGCCCTGGTGCCGCTGTTCGGCTGGCTGACTTCGCGCTGGCCTCGGCGAAAATTCCTGCCGTTTATCTATGCGTTTTTTATTGCCAACTTGCTGGTTTACCACATTCTGTTTCGATTTTTTCCTGGTGTCGACAACGTTGCCCAGAGCTTTTACCTGTGGGTCAACGTTTTCAATCTTTTTGTGGTATCAGTGTTTTGGAGTTTTATGGCGGACCTGTTTGATGATCAGCAGGCCAGGCGTTTGTTCGGGTTTATCGCTGCTGGTGGATCGGCAGGTGCCATTACAGGGCCGCTGATTACGTCCTCGCTCATAAACGTCCTCGCTCCGCACAACTTGTTGCTGTTGTCGGCGCTATTTCTACTGCTGGCTATAGGCTGTATCAGCAAGATAGCCAATGCGGATGAACAGATGGACGCAAATTCACCAAGTGTTGCCAATCGGCCTGCGCCGCTTGCAGATGACAATGCCAACCAGGCATTGGGTGGTGGCCTGTGGAGTGGGGTGGTTCTGGTATGGCGTTCCCCATACCTGATGGGGATTTGTGTACTAATGCTCTGTTACAGTGTGCTGTCTACCTTCCTGTATTTTCAGCAAGTACAAATCATTGCGGATGGGTTTGCAGATGCGAATGCGCGCACTGTCATGTTTGCCAAAGTGGACTTGTTGGTTAATGTTCTTACGATTGTATGTCAGCTTTTAATCACTGGTAGATTGATTAAATGGATAGGGCTAGGTTTTTCCCTGGCCCTGGTGCCCGCGCTACTGGCGCTGGGTCTGCTGGTACTGGGTTCGGCGTCGACGATAGGTCTGTCGGTGATCTCGGTGGTAATTACGCTGCAGGTCGTTCGTCGAACCGGTTATTATGCAATTATCAATCCCGCACGTGAGGCTCTGTATGTAGTACTCAGTCGGGCGGAAAAGTACAAGGCCAAAAACTTCATCGATACTTCAGTCTACCGGGCTGGTGATGCGATATCCGCCTGGCTTTCTGGTGGCTTACGGGCGGCGGGCTTTAGTGTTGGCAATATCGCGTTTATGGCGGTACCGCTGGCGCTGGTGTGGCTGCTGGTATCCCTCTGGCTGGGGCGTCAGCATAATCAAAAGCTGGCGCAGTTGGAGTCGGCAGACAGTTAGGATATGCAGTCTGGGTTTTTTAATGTTCGTAATCCAGTTTAGTTGACTTGAGATCTGGGGATTGCAGGCTAATTCGGTATTGAATTGTCCTGGTCAAGCATCGGCGATACGCCAAGTAAGCCCTGGCGCAACGTCTCTACCCACTGCTTGACCCTTGCGGAATTTTCGGGCCCCATGCGCAATAACTGCTTTTGTAACGGAGGCAGTTGCTCCATTTCGGGGTCTGCATACTGGAATACAGCCTCTTTAGGTTTCAAGGCAATGGGTTCAGTAGGCTCTGGTGTGGCCAAAACGTAATCCAGGGATCTAATCAATGCGTTGTCCATATCTTCCGCGGAATACCCGAATTCTTCATAAGCTTGCTCAATCAGGGGCCGGTAGCGATGAAAAGCGGCGACCAGAAGGTCTGCATTGACAGCAGTAATGGCCGTTGTATAGCTGTTAAAGCGTTGGTAACTGGCGGGATCGACGTAGGGTTCACCGTCGATAATGCGTGGCTTGAATTTTTCCTTGGGAGGTGTGAGCGGGAGTACTTTACGTGGTATCAACCCTTGGCTGAAGCCGTCTATCAATCCCGCGCTGCGCAGGACGAGGTCGTCGGGGTGCAGGATTTGAGTGATAAGCATTGAAGCGCCGGCCGGGGCCAGCATCTCCCGCAGTTCCTGATCGCTGTTTGTGAGGCTGACCTCAACTGCAACAGGGGTTTCCTCTGACCAGGGTCCGGCTTCTGGCTCCGGACTCGGCCCCGGGATATCTGGCGCCGGTGGCATTGCTATAGTCGGGGGCGACTCTGCTGTAGCAGCCACTGTAGCAATGCGTGCGGGATCCTCCACCATGGGTGGCTCGCTTTTCCAGCCTGGAATGTAAATCGCAGCCACAATGCCAATTACCCCGATGATAATAAGAATAATGTGCAGCGCTGGCATCCGCCTGTCTTTCTGGGTGTGAAGGCGATCTTCAGGTTCACTGTGCATAGTCTGGCTCCTTTGAACTATCGACAGAATCAACGCCTGCCTCGTTTATTTGAGTATAGAACATGGCAATAGTTGCGGATACGCTGAAATCTGCCTGAGCCATTATTTCCTCTCTTCTGCGAAGCTGGGTTATGATTTGTATCGACAGATTAGCTCGCCTATAGAGGCCCTTATTGAAACCCGTAGAAGAACACAAGCACGACTTCATCGATGGGCACTGGATATTCGGTTACGGCTCCCTGATCTACAAGGTTGACTTTCCCTTCCTGCAGCGGGAAGTAGCGAGTATTACCGGCTGGAAACGACGCTTCTGGCAAGGCTCCCATGACCACAGGGGCACACCGCAGGCCCCGGGGCGGGTCGTAACCCTGATCCCGGCCGAAGCTGTGGTCTGCAAGGGCGTGGCCTATCGGGTGGAACACAGCGTATTTGAGCATCTGGATCACCGGGAAAAGAATGGCTATCGACGCCACAGCACCGATATCCTGCTCACTAATAGCGGAAAGTCGGTGCAAGGCACGCTCTATGTGGCGGAGAGCGGCAATCCTGCATTCCTGGGGCCGGCTCCTATGGCGGAGTTGGCCAGCCACATCGCGGCTTCCCACGGGCCCAGTGGCAGCAACCGGGATTACCTCCTGCAACTGGCTGCAGCCCTGCGGGACCTGGGCGATCATGACCCGCACGTTCTGGCCCTGGAATCGTTACTGGCGGAATAGCCGACGCCCTGACTCTCCCGGGAAATACTATGCAAGCCTCTTCACTCATCCATCCTTATCTGCAGACACTGGCCCTCGCCTGCGACAGGGCGCCCGCCCTTGACCTGGCTTGCGGGACGGGCAGGAACGGACTCTACCTTTTGGCCAGGGGCGTCCCTGTGGTCTTTGCAGACCGCGACAGCGAGCGCCTGGAACAGGTCAGCAGGCAAATGGACGCAAAAC
>CBDTVJ010000134.1:0-9135 GCA_965363655.1 uncultured Halieaceae bacterium
TCGGGGCGGCCATCCGCGAGCCCGAGCGCACATGGATGTGCTTGTAGCGTGCCCCGCCATAAGGTCAGGGGCAACTACGGATCGGGCTACAACGTACCAAATACGCAGAATCAGGCCGCAGAACTACTAGCCTTGGCCGCCTCTGCGTCCTCATGTTTCTTGTTGAACTCGGCCAACATATCCTGCTCGTAAGCCTGCGCTTCCCCGATATCCAGCGGGCGCTCCAGAGACGACCAGTTGATATCACCGTCCGTAGCCATATTTTCGTAATCCAGGATACCCAACTCTTCGAACTTGGGACGAATCTTGTCAGTGAGCAGACCAATGCGATTGAGGTTGGGGATCACGCGCTGGAACAGCAAGTTGCGGAAGGTGGACATCACAAAGCCGTCCAGGACTTTCTGGCGCGCTTCCTCAACATCCCAGCCAAAGTGGCGGAATACATCCGTCGCCACCAGGCGCTCACGGCTGATCGCGCAGGCCTCATAAGCAAACTGGGCGCGCTCTTCGCGCTCTTCGTCCGAGAGGGTTTTCACAAAATCTTCCAGGTAATTCACACCGAAGGTCACATGGCGGGCTTCGTCACGGATTACCAGGTACACCACATCCTTGAGCACTGGATCGGGTGTGGTTTCGCGGGTGGTTGCAAACGCTGACAGTGCCAGCCCCTCGATGACGATCTGCATGCCGATGAACTTCATGTCCCAGCGCTCGTCGGTGAGTATCTTGTCGATGATGCTCTTCAGGTGTGTATTGATCGGGTAGCTCAAGCCGATTCTCTTTTGCAGGTACTTGTTGAATACCTCCACATGGCGCGCCTCGTCAAAAGTTTGCGAGGCGGCGTAGAGCTTGGCGTTGAGCGTGGGCGCGCAGGAACACAACTGCGACGCGACCAGCAGGGCACCCTGCTCTCCGTGCAGGAACTGGGACAGGCTCCAGGCGTTCATATGCAGCCAGAACTCGTCCTGGGTCTTCTCGTCCATGGCCAGGTAGGGCTCGTAGTCCTGGAGATTCATCATCTCCGGCGAACGGTCGAACTCGGGCCAGGGGCGATCCCAGTCAATGTCCATCTCCGGATCCCAGTTGAGTTGCTTACCGAGGTCGTACAACTTTTTGATACGATCATCCTGAATCTTGTAATCCCAGTTATAGGAACCGGACAAAGGGGTCTGGAAAATCTCCGCGACATAATCGACATGCTCGCTGGTCAGGACATCTTCCAGGTCCGGGTTTTCCTTGGGATAGTCGGCACCGGGGTAGCGCTGGATCTTGCGGGGAGTCTCTTCAGTCCATTCAATTTTCATAAAACCACCTGTCATTTATTTTCTGATGGGAGAACTATGCGCGATAGCTAAAAAGCCAACAAGGTAAAGTCTTGTCAATATATGGTCATTTGTGGCCAAATGGGCCCATGCCTACCGCCAGCACGCCAGCCCAGTACATTCTGATTCTCATCGACATGGTTGAGGGGCAGGGCTGTGATCGGCAACAACTGCTGGCCGGCACCAGCCTGGCCGAAGTCGGGATCGCCGGCATTGGCGCGCGCATCGCCGACGCGGACTTCAACCAGCTGGTGATCAATGCGCAACACCTCACCGGTGACCCGGCCCTGGGCCTGAAGCTGGGGCGGCGCCTTAATTTGAGTGCCCATGCGGTGCTGGGCCAGGCCTTTATGACCTGCGGGAACCTCGGAGAAGCCCTGGAACTATTGATCAAGTACCACCACCTGCTGGCCTCCTCCCTGCACCTGGAGCTGGAGACCGTCGGTGAGCAATGCATCCTGACCCTGATCACCCCACCCGATGTCTCGGCCATCGAATTTAGTTACGAACTTGTCTATGGCGCCCTGGTCAACACCCTGCGCGGACTGCTGAACGCCCCGGACCTGACCCTGCGCATGGAAGTACCCTACCCGGAGCCGGCTCACTCGGGGTTTTATTATGAGGTGCTGGGTGAAGACGTTCACTTCGACTGTGTTTGCGGTCGTATTTTATTTCACCGTGACATGCTGGAAACGCCCCTGCCCTCCTCCAACGCGGTCTTGCTCAACCTGTACGAAGCGGAGTGTGCACGGCTACTGACTGACCTTGAAGGGGAGGATTCTGTGGCGGAGCAAACCCTGCGCCTGTTACGCAAACTGGAAGGCCAATACCCGCAGATGCCCCAGATCGCCAATATGCTGAACCTCAGCCCCCGCACTTACCGGCGGCGACTGGATGAGGAACAGCAATCGTTCCAGAGACTACTGGACCAGGTGCGCGGGGAACACGCCACCCGCTATCTGCAAAACACCCGCTTACCGCTCTCCAGTATCGCCTACATGGTTGGCTTCAGTGACGCCTCCAATTTCCGCAGGGCGTACTTCAAATGGACCGGGCGGTCGCCAAGGGAGGTGCGAAATGGCTAAGGCCCTGTCGATCTACATGGGCAGCGAGGCGGCTGCGCGCATTGCCAAAGAAGGTTGGTCGGCGGAGCTTTTCAGCCTGTTGCTGGGCGCATCCGGGGGCCCCAAGTGGTTTATCCTGGCACAGCTGGACAGGCTGTTGTTTGGCGACTTCCTGCAGCGCAGCGAGCGCCCCCTGTCGGTGCTGGGTTCCTCCATTGGTTCCTGGCGCCACGCCTGCCTGGCCATGCCCGATCCTGTCGCGGCAATTGAGCAACTGGAGCAGGGCTACCTGTATCAGCGCTACGCCACCAAGCCTACCGCGCAAGAGGTAAGTGCAGTCAGCCTGGGGATTCTGGAGGGCATCCTGGGTAAAGATGGCAACACACAGCTGGTGAATCACCCGCGCATTCGCAGCCATATCGTCACTGCGCGGGGCCGTGGGCCCGCGGCGTCATCCTCCACTGCCCTGTTAGCCACTGGCATGGGCGCCGCAGCCCTGTCCAATACATTGAGCCGCCGCCTGTTGAAGTTCTACTTCCAGCGGGTTGTCTTTCACAGCGGGGAACAACCCAGCCCGCAGCTGGACCTGCACGATTTTCACACTCACTACAGCGCGCTGCGCCCGGACAATATCATCCAGACCCTGCACGCCAGTGGCGCCATACCCTTCGTCCTCACCGGCGAACGGGATATCCCGGGGGCACCGCCGGGACAATATTGGGACGGGGGCATCATCGATTACCACTTTGACCTGGGGCAGTACCACGGCGATGGCCTGATACTCTATCCCCACTTCAGCGCCAGCGTGATCCCGGGGTGGTTCGACAAGTTTTTGCCAGGGCGCCACAGCGCCATTCACGAGGCACAGAAACTGGTACTCCTGTGCCCCAGTGAAGAGTTCACCGCCGACCTGCCCATGGGCAAGATACCGGACCGCTCAGACTTCCAGAAGCTGGCCGATGACCAGCGCATCGAATACTGGGAACAGTGCATACTGCGCAGCCGTGCATTGGCGGAGGAATTTATGGCATTACTGCAGGGGACCGACCCACTCAGGGGCGTGACTGTCTTTGACTGAGATCAGCTCACGTTCTCGTCCAGAAAACGCGTCACCTCTTTCTTCAATACCGGCTCGAACATCGAAGCCAATAACCCCAGCTTGACGGAGACATCGATCAGGCCGTCATGAAAAGATAACTTACCGTCCACACCGGCACCCTTGATCCGCACCTCATCACCCTGCCAGCGGGAACGCACGCCGTGCTCCTGCTCAAGAGTGACCGCCAGGCCCTGGGCGGCCTCGCGCACGTCCTCTATGGGCATGGTATAGGGCTTTTTTATTCTGAAGTGCGCCATATCATTTCCTCGCCTGGGAGGACCCAGTATAGGTTACGGCCATCGCCGACGCACTGGCAATCTAGCTGAATTGCCCAGCAGCGACCTGATAGGCCCGCTGGCAACACTCCGAGGTCATCATCTGCTGCAGCATTTGCTCATCTTCGCTATAGGCGACTGCACGCTGACCGCCGGGAAGATCAAACACCGCCACTGCACGCCAGGGCTCAAGACCCTGGTAAAGCACTGTGTAGCCGGCGACAGTGCCTTCGCCCTGGTAATCGGCCACCAGCTCACAGACTTCACTAAGCTCACGTACCCGCTCGGTGACATCGGCGCAGGCCCAGTCACCAGCACCCGGAGTCGCGGACCACAGCGCACAGGCCTGTTTGGTCAGCATGCCGCTAACAGTAGTCACCAGCCCTGTTTCCGCCGGGTTCTCACGCAGTAATTGCGCCATTTTAACCGTCGCCTGGTAGACAAAATTGTTCAGCGGTCCGCCGCCGAAAGTCATGCCTCCGGTAACACTGATGCCCTGGGAGGGGTCCATTGCAAACTCCTGCAACTGCGCTCGCACAGCAAAGGGAAAGCAGGAATACAGCTCGCGCAGGCGCACCTCATTGAAATTGACGCCAGCGAGCTCCATAGCGACCTCACCTGCCACTCGAAACCCGGCACTGGCACCGAGGTCCTTGCGGCTGGCAACCACCGACATGAAATTTGATTCCGTAGACGCCAGTGGAAAGACCCACTTGTCGCGCGCTATGCCCAACTCCTGTGCCAGGCCGGCGCAGCAGAGAATCAGGCCAGCGGCCTGGTCGACATTCCACTGGCTGTTATGCAGCTTGGTGTAAGGGAAGGCCAGCATGCGATTGGCGGCGGAATGCTCACGAATATGCGCAGCCGACACTGCCCCATCGGACCAGGCATCTGGATTTCCCGCGGCGATCTCACTCAAGCCGGCATACATATCAGCCATCTGGTCGCGGTGCTGATCGACCGTCAGGCCCTGCTTATAGCGCAGGGCGCTGTCCATAATGGCGTAATAACCGACCGGCATCCCCAGGCCACTGTCCGACTCAAGCTGGGACCACATTTCGTCCTCTGGCTGCAGCGTGATATCGGGCTGGACATCCACCTGCGATGTTTCCCGGGCGGTGGTGCCCGCCTTGCCAGCGCACAGTTCACGGTACCGGGCCTCACCACCAGTCACCAGCACCACCTGCGCCTCGCCATCCAGGATGCGTTGGCAGGCACGGGTAATCAGGGTCTGCTGCAGGATACCGAATTCGGCTAACAGGGTAGTAGCAGACTGCGCACCCAGGGCATCGGCCAACAGTCGCGCGGGATCGCTATACCCCCAGAGACTTTTGGGCACCAGGATTTCATCGGCCCGCTGCAACAGCTGGGGGCAGCCGGCGTCGACCGCGGCAGCGCGCAGCGCCCGCTCCATAAGAGCGACAGGCTCCAGCGCCTGCTGGTAATCATCGAGCTTCTGCTGCACGGCCGCCACACCGACCAGAACCGGCGTATCAGGGGGGCAGTCAGGCATTCATGAATTCCCCGGCATACCAGTTCAGTATGCCAATTTTTTCCTCGAGGGTCTTGTCCGGCTCCATCTCGTAAACGTTACGAAAACCGATGATGACCTCGGTCACGCCGATCCCTTCCAGCTCTGCAATACCCTCACGGGTAAACGCGTTCTGGCCCGTGGTAAACACCTTGAAGGGCTTATTCGCGGTGCCATATTCTTCGCGCAGCTGGTTGATACGAGCGATGTAGGTCCCCAACTGCTCCATGTCCGCACCGGCACACATCCAGCCATCACCCACCCGCGCAGCGCGCTTCAGGGCCGGCTCCGCATGACCACCAATCAATAAGGGGGTGGGCGCGCTCGGCACCGGACACATTTTATTGGCTGGCATCTGGTGCATCTCACCGTCGTAGGCAAAGAATTCGCCGGTTTCCAGCCCGCGCAGGATATCGATCTGTTCATCAAAACGCTTGCCACGCTTTGCCCAGGGCACTCCACAAACGGCGAAATCTTCTTCCCAGGGGCTGATGCCAATGCCAAAATCAAAGCGATTTCCGGATAGCGCCTGGATACCCTGCACCTGCTTGGCGACTACGGGCGCCTGCCGCACTGCGAGCTTGTACACAAAGGTAGAAAAACGAATTTTTTCCGTGACGGCTGCCATCGCGGCCACCGAGATCAGGCTCTCGACAAAAGGTACGCTCTCGAGGAACTCGCGGCTGCCATCCTTGTTATAGGGATACCTGGAACTGGCCTCCTTAGGGTAGCAAATGCTATCGGAGACAGCGACACCGTGGAATCCCGCCTGTTCTGCGGCCTGGGCCAGCGGCAGGTAGTGTTCCGGGTCGCACATCCCGACCTGTAAGCTGAATCTCATGCTGTTTCTCCTCAAGTGTTTTGGCATCGCCGCAGGCGGCTATTGGGTAGTACTGTAGCCGCTAAATCAGGGCAGGTCTCTGCGGCCTTGAAATTTGCCGTCGCTGGCCTCAAATAATAAACCCCGCGACACTTACACTCTGGTTTCGCCCATTACGCGCCTGACTGGCAGCGGGATTAAGCGGGCCAGCGCACATTTATCGGATACAATACAGTCCATGACCGACGCTACAGACGCACCCGCACCAGCCCATAGTGACCGCTCCCTGCGCTTCCTGTTCGAGGATGCCGATGTGCGCGGGGAAACGGCGCACCTGGACGACGCTTACCGGGATATTCTTGCCATTCACCAATACGCCCCGGGGGTTAGCCGCCTGTTGGGTGAATTCCTGGCCGCCGCCGTGCTGCTCAGTACAAATTTGAAGTTTGAGGGGAAACTGATCCTGCAGGTGCGCTCCGAGGGCCAGATACCCCTGCTGATGGTGGAGTGTGACGATCAACTCCGGGTCCGCGGGATCGCCAGCGGCGCGGAGGAGGCCACGTCCAACAGCAACGAACAGCTGCTGGCCAAGGGCCAACTGGCCATTACTATCGATCCCAGCAATGGCCAGCGCTACCAGGGTATTGTGCCGCTGCGACAAGGGTCCCTCGCCTACAGCCTGGACGCCTATTTTGAGCAATCCGAGCAGCTGAAGACGAGAGTCTGGCTGGCGGCGGACGGGCAGCGGGCCGCAGGCCTGTTACTGCAGCAGCTACCCGCCCAGATCACCACCGAGGAGGAACTCACCCAGCAGCACTGGGAACACTGCTGCTCCCTCGCCGCAACGGTAACAGGCGAGGAGCTGCTGCAGCTGGATACGGAAAACCTGCTGTACCGCCTGTACCATGAAGACCCGGTGCGCCTGTTTGAGCCCTCACCCGTCTGTTTTCACTGCAACTGCTCTGCCGAGCGCACCTTCAACGCCCTGGCAACACTGGGCTCCGCTGAGATCGAAGACATACTGCTGGAGATGGGCGCTGTCACCATGGATTGCGAGTTTTGCAACCAGCAGTACCGCTTCGAACGGGACGACCTGGTCGATGTCCTGGGTAGCGGTGAGTCCAAAACATTACACTGATCACAACTTAGGCGGAATTCGCCTAAATTATGGTCAATATAATTCGCATAATATGGCGAGTCTGACATAATTACGCCCCCCAAAAGCTCGATAAATGGCGCTCACAGCCCCGCAAGGCCTGCGCAGCATAATCACAGGACTCACAATGACCGTAGATATTCAGACCGCACAGGAATACTCCGACCTGGCGCCTTCCAAACTGATTGAAGAATCCCTGCAGCGCAAAGAGGGGATTTTGTCTGACACCGGTGCCCTGCTGGTCACCACCGGCAAACGCACTGGCCGCTCACCCGCTGATCGCTTTGTGGTCCGCGAGCCAAGCACCGAAGACAGCATCGATTGGGGCAGTGTCAACCGTCCCTTCGATGCGGATAAATTCGATGCCTTGTGGGATCGGGTGGAGTCCTACGCAGCCGGCCGCGACCGGTTTGTCTCCCATCTGCACGTGGGTGAGCACAGCGATCACTACCTGCCGGTAAAGGTCACCACGGGAACTGCCTGGCAGTCCCTCTTCGGCCGCAACATGTTTATCCGTCCCCGGGCTTACAATGCGGGGCGCAAGCCAGAGTGGAACATCCTCAATGTCGCCAGCTTCGAGTGTGACCCCGAGCGTGACGGCACCAACTCTGAAGGCGTGGTCATCATCAACTTCGCCCAACGCAAGGTGTTGCTGGCGGGCATGCGCTATGCCGGTGAAATGAAAAAATCCATGTTCTCGGTGCAGAACTTCCTGCTACCGGAAAAAGACGTCATGCCCATGCACTGCAGTGCCAACGTGGGTGAAGACGGCGACACTACCCTGTTCTTCGGCCTGTCCGGCACTGGTAAAACCACCCTGTCCGCCGACCAGGAGCGCTACCTGATCGGTGATGACGAACACGGTTGGGCCAAGGGTTCGGTGTTCAACCTTGAAGGCGGTTGCTACGCCAAGACTATTGACCTGAGCCAGAAAAACGAGCCCGTCATCTGGGATGCCATCAGCTTTGGCGCCATCATCGAAAATGTGGTGCTGGACGACAAACGCCACGCCGATTACTGCGATACCAGCCTCACTGAAAACGGCCGCTGCTGCTACCCACTGGAACACGTGGAGAAGCGCACAGAGACCAATGACGGTGGCGAACCCAAGTGCGTCATCTTCCTGACTTGTGACGTCTCCGGTGTACTGCCCCCGGTTTCCATTCTGTCCAAGGAAGCGGCTGCCTTCCATTTCCTCAGCGGTTACACCGCTCGCGTTGGTTCGACAGAACTGGGCGCGGAAGCCGGCGTTCACCCCACTTTCTCCACCTGCTTTGGCGCACCATTCATGCCGCGTCCCGCCGGTGACTACGCGGAACTACTGATGAAGCGTATCGAGGATTTCGACAGCCAGGTTTACCTGGTCAACACTGGCTGGGCCGGCGGTTCCGGTGCACCCGGTGGTACCGGTTCGCGCTTCCCCATCCCCGTTACACGCGCGGTGGTACACGCCTGCCAGAGCGGCGCGCTCCTTAGCGGCCCAAGCAAGCACCTGGATATCCTCAACCTCGATTTCCCCACGGAGATACCCGGTGTGGATGCCAGGTTTGTTGACCCGCGCGCTGGCTGGGGTAACGATGCGGCTTATGATGACGAGGCTGGCAAGCTGGCTGGGCTGTTTGCGCAGAACATCAAGAACTTTGATGTTTCTGATGCGGTTGTTGCTGCCGGGCCGAAGGCTGGCTGATTCTGGTTGGTAGTTACTGAAAGGCTCACTGTCTGGTGGGCCTTTTTTTGTGCCTGAAGTTAGTTCGCAGTAAACGAACCGGTCTGCCAGTGTTTGGGTTCGGCTGGGAACGGCCGCAAGCTTCCCCGGAATTTCGGGCTGCTGCGCAACTCGACCAAAATTGCTGCGCAATTTTTGGGAC
>CBDTVJ010000135.1:0-9111 GCA_965363655.1 uncultured Halieaceae bacterium
TGCTCTCCCACGCCGATCAGTGTAGAGCCACCGAGGCCGGTACCCGGGCCCATTGTCGCCAGTCTGTCTGGGGCATTGGCAGGGTCGCCGGCATGGATTGTCACGAGGTCGTCCGCTGCCAGATAAGGCAGGGCGTGGGCGTTGCCTTCAAAATCATTGATGCAGCGAAGCCTTGCGAAACTGAAGCGGTGTGCCAGCGCTCGAGTGGAAAAAGACCAGTCGATGTTGATCATGGTGACTTGATCACCCGAGGGTGGTGCCGCTACAGCCAGGCAGCAATCCAGCGGTGCTGTCTCATCAAGGGTATCCAGCCAGCTGGCGATAACGTCCTCAAGCTGCTGGTACTCGCGGTTTTTATAGCTGTGCTGCCCGCGCAATTCGCCGGTTCCGGGGTCGAACAGGGCGAGCCGACTGTTGCTGCCTCCGATATCGCCCACAAGGCGAGTATGCAGGCTGGTGTTGGAGGACATGGTTCTAGTGCACCGGCAAGATTTTCATAATGTTGGTAGAGCCGGCGGTGCCCATTTCCGCGCCCTTGGTAAGCAAGATAGAATCGCCTTTACCCAGGTAGCCGTCATCCAGCAGGAACTCAATAGCCCTGGCTTCTACCGTGTCGTGGTCAAAGGCGGCGGCGTCAAAAAACAGTGGCACAACGCCGCGGCACAAGCAGAGTTTCTGCAGCGTTTCACTGAGATGACTCAGGGCGAATATCGGTAAGCCCGAGCTGAGACGTGACATTAACAGGGGTGTAGTACCTGACTCTGTAAGGCAGGCGATGCCGCGCACATTGCCGTAATGATTGGCGGCATAGATGGCCGACATGGCAATCGTTTCCTGGGGGTTGGCAAACTGCCTGTCCATACGGTAGGTGGAAGTCCTGATGACGGCATGGCGCTCCGCCCCCAGCGCTGCGTCAGCCATAGCATCGACCACAGCCACCGGGTATTTACCGACGGCCGTCTCGGCGGAAAGCATAACCGCGTCGGTGCCATCCAGCACGGCGTTGGCCACGTCGAAGACTTCGGCGCGTGTGGGCATGGAGCTATTGATCATGGACTCCATCATCTGGGTCGCGGTAATCACTACCCGGTCCATCTTGCGCGCGCGCGCGATCAGTTCTTTTTGGATGCCTATCAACTGGGCGTCCCCGACTTCAACGCCCAGGTCTCCCCTGGCCACCATGACGCCGTCGGATGCGGTTAATATGCCGTTGAGTAGGTCGTCGTCTGCCACAACTTCCGCCCGTTCGATCTTGGCGATAATTGCGGGCGTCAACTGGTGCTGCTGCAACAGTTCCCTGGTCTGGAAGATGTCGTCGGCCGTCGATACGAAGGACACCGCCACAAAATCTGGCCTGACTTCGGCCAGGCTGTCGATATCGGTCAGGTCTTTGGCTGTCAGGGCCGGTGCGGCCAGCCCGCCGCCCAGCCGGTTAATCCCCTTGCGGGACCCGAGTGTGCCACCGATCAGAACTGTGCACTCTACGGCTGCGGGTTCGACATCGTCTACGCGCATCCTGATGCGGCCGTCGTCCAGCAGCAGGATGTCTTCCCGGCTCACGCTGTTGCACAGGTCCTCGTAGTCCAGGCCCACGCCGCGAATATCACCCTCACCCTCGCCCAGGCTGAGGTCAAGGCGGAAGCGGTCGCCACTGGCCAGTTCGACCGAGTCATTGCGGAAGGTGCTGATCCGTATTTTGGGGCCCTGTAAATCGGCCAGGATGCCAACATACTGGCCGGCGTGGGCAGCCTGCTTGCGAATGCGCCGCGCTACCTTGGCGTGGTGATCGGCGGTGCCATGGCTGAAATTGAGACGAAATACATTGACGCCGGCGGTGATCAGTTTGGCGATCAGGTCGTCTGAATCACTGGCCGGCCCGACGGTGGCAACTATCTTGGTTCGTCTGATTACCTTTGGGGTCACTGTTTCTTTCCGTTGTGTTCGTGCGAGATCAATCTATAGCAGCAGGGCTATATAAATTTATTGGAGATTCTGGGGAAAACTGATATGAGGATAATGACCTGTTCAGTCTGTTGGTGCCAGTGAATAAGACGTGCATAGTTTGTGTTATGGGAATTCCTCAGACAGGTAATCAACCACAAGATCGGTGAAATCCGTAAACAGGCCATCGACACCCGCTTGCAGTATGAAAATATCAAGCAGCTCGCGGAAGCTGTCGATGCCCTGGGGCAATTCATCCTGGCGAAAGGTGTAGGGGTGAACCTTTAGACCGCGGGCCTGCGCCTGGCTTACCAGTTCGCTAAGACGAGCGGTGCCTGTTGCTGTTTTACCCAGATAAATCTGTGCTAGCCATGGCCCAATACCCTGCGCATAGCTGGCCACTTCGGTTAAGCCCTCGGGAGTTTGCAGGTAGTCGTAGTCCACCTCGCTATCCTCCCCCCAGTTATTTTCACCGATCAGTTGGATTAGTGGCAAGGCCGTTTGGCACTGGTGGCGTAACTGGCGCAGTGTCCTGTCATCAAAACACTGTAGAAATACCTGGTCGGGGCGGTCTGCGTAGCCCGTCTTATCCAATACATCGAGCATTGCCCTGGACAGGTCCTGGCCTTCAGCGAGGTGCCAGTTTGGGGACTTCAGCTCAATGTACAGCCCTGTTCGGCGACCACGGCTTTTATCGAGACCAGCGATGAGGGTGATTTCTTCTTCCAGGGTTGGAATTTGAAACAGTCCAGTTTGCAGGGGAAATCTCCCGGGGTAGACAGCCGCACGATGTCCGGCAGCATCGACGCTGTTGCGCTCAGACACCCGTAATTGCTGGAGCTCTTCCAAGGTGAAATCGATGGCATAGAAGCGTCCGTCCTCCCGGGCGCGCCGGGGGTATTGCTCGGCGACATCCGTGGTGCTATCCAGGTGAATGTCGTGCAGGATGACAGGTATGCCATCCTTGCTCAGCACCACATCCTGTTCCAGGAAATCTGCCCCCATACCGTGCGCGAGCGCTTTTGCCGCCAGGGTATGTTCCGGCAGATAGCCACTGGCTCCGCGGTGTGCAATAACAATCGGGCGGGATCTACTCATAGTGGGTATACGTTACCTGCGCAGCGCAGAAATGTCCTGCACCATAAACGAAAAAGGGCGTGGAATTGAATCCACGCCCTTGTTATATAGAGCGATAGCGCCTGCCTAGGGCAGAGCAGCAACCCAGGAGCTGTCTTCAAACCACTTTTGGCGCAGTTTGTTCAGAACACCGGTTTTCTCGTAGGATTTTAGATAGTTGTCTACCAGGTTGAAGAATTGCTTGTCGTCCTTACCGACGGCGATTCCAATAGGCTCAATAGTCAATGGCCGGTCCAGGGTTGTCAGGTTCGCTTCCGGGAAACGCAGCACAGATAGCACGCACAACGGCATGTCGGCCACCATGGCATCCGCCTTGCCAGCGATCAGTTGGGCCACGCCCTCGTCGTAGCTGGCGACTTCAATCAACTTGGCATCCGGTGCCGCAGTTTTTACAAAAGCGGCGCTGGTGGAGTTGCTCAGGGCGAGCAGTTTCAGGTCCTTGCGATTGAATTCCTCGGTAGAGGTAATTTTGGCCAACACCGAGTTCTTGGTCAGGATGGATTTGCCGGACATCATATAGGGGCCTACGAAGGAAACCAGTTCAGTTCGCTCTGGTGTGATGGACATGCCGGAAATCACCATGTCTATCTTGTCTTCTTCCAGTGCCATCATCAGTTCCCCAAAGGGCATGGTCTTGATGTCCAGTTTGACCTTCATCGCCATGGCGAGCGCCTTGGCCAGGTCGACATCAAACCCCATCAGGCCGCCTTCACGGTTGGTCATGGTCATGGGTGGCTGATTGGCGGACATACCTACCCGCAGTACCTTGAAGTCGACGACGCGCTGCAGCGTATTATCGGCCATTGAATTGATGGGAAACACCATCGTCACCGCCATGACGGCAACCAGTAGTAACTGCTTTAATATTCTGGACATTGCTTACTTCTCCTGTGGCTTCTGTAAAAGTGGGCGCGAAGGCCGGCGCATGATTTGGGCGAACATGAAATTCGAGCCGCACAAGTTTAAGCCTGATCGGCAAATTAACCAAAACCTTTTATGATGTACTGGAAGGGAAATACGGGATTAAGGAAAGAATGGGCTGCCAATTTGATCGAATCGTGATCGCCGTGCCGGAATTGCCCCTGGCGAGCGCGCAATACCAAACCCTGTTGGGAGCTGCGCCGTTTACAGACGCAGCAGCAGGGGCAGACCCCTGTGCCTGGTGGGGCCTGCCCAATACGGTGATCGAACTGGTGCAGCGGCCAGTGGATAGCGCAAGTATCGAGGGTTTTGTGCTTGAGTCAGCGGTGGCCGGGGGGGGCGAATGTGCTGTGGCCAATGACCTCGGTCTGGATATTGTGCTCAGTGATGGTCAGCGCACTGCCGATTTCCGCCGGGAACAGCAGCAATCCCAGTGCACAGGAACGTTAGTTGATCATCTGGTGTTGCGTACCGACGATGCACAGGCCTGCATCGAATTGTTTCGAGACAAGCTGGGAATCCGGCTGGCGCTGGATAAAACCGTGCCTGAGTGGGGAGGGCGTATGTTGTTCTTTCGCGCCGGCAAACTCACGCTGGAAGTTATCCAGTCGGACGGTGCCGAGCCCGGCCGCAACTTTTTCTGGGGGATTGCTTACCAGTGCCCCACGCTGGAACCTGCTGTTGAGACTCTGCGTGAGCGGGGAGTATTGCTGTCAGGGGTGCGAGAAGGCCGCAAGCCGGGAACGCGGGTGGTCACGGTAAAGAGCCATTGCCTCGAGATCCCGACGCTGTTGATTGAGCCAGCTAGATAATACAGTGCTTGGCGTAACTCTTGCTTTCATCCGCAGTCCACTCTCCTTTGGGTTTCTGGGATTGGTCTTCGCACCATTCCTCTGACCCCACGGCGCTGCCGTCCAAGAGACAATTTTTGCCATAAGTGGCCACATCTGAGCCACTCCACTCGGTTTTAGCCTGTTCTTTTTTCTGTGCGCACCATTTTTCGCTGCCCGGCTCGGTACTGCATGCGCCCAGAATAGTTAAGCTGCATACGATTAGAATCAATCTCATGGTGTGTTTCCTTATATCCTGTGACCCGGAGACATCAAGTATGGGTGCAAATGTGCCGTGTGACCAGTTACTCACCGGTGCTCAGGGAAACATTGTAGATGCCAGCCTCACGGGCGGAGTCAATGACCTTGGCCACCGGGCTCACGGTAGACTTGTTGTTTGCCTTGATGATAACGGCCGCTTTAGGGTTTTCTGCCTTCAGGCGGCTGATGTTGGCACGTACAGAGCGGGGATCAACCCGCCGACCCTTGATCCATATCTGGTCGTCAGACGCTATCTGGATGGAAATGTTTTCTGACTGCGTATCAGACATAACATTGCTGGTTGGCTTGCGTTGGACCTCCACCACCACCTCGTGCACGAAGGAGCCGGCGACGATGAAGAAGATCAACATGATCATGACGACATCCAGCATGGGTGTCAGATCGATCTCGAGGGCACCTTCGCCCTTGGGGGGGCGCGCCCGCTTGCGGTGAACGCCGCGTTCGTCGGGGCCGGTATGATCAAACCACATTTCCACGATTGGGTCTCCTCAGGCTTTTTCTATTTTTTGCCTGGCCTTGTGAAACTTCTATGAGAAATTTGATCATAGAACCCGGAGAGCGGATAGCCAATCGTAGATTGGCGGTTTGTTGATTACCGTCAATTTATTCTTGCAATGAATACCGATAGCACCCGGATTGCCTGGGCCAGGCTAATCCTGCGCCCACAAAAAAGGGGCCCGCAGGCCCCTGGATTGTGCTTTAAGAAACGCGCTATTTTTTCAGCTGCATCTTGATCGTGCTTTCAGTGGCCTTGCCATAGGGTGGCAGCATGCCTCCCAGCTTGGCGATATTGATACTGGGCTGCTTGTATATCGACTTGGCGTGGCTGAAGGTCTGGAAGCCCTTGCGGCCATGGTAAGCCCCCATGCCACTGGGGCCGACACCGCCGAAGGGCAGCTCCTCCTGCATCACATGCATAATCACGTCGTTGATGCAGACGCCGCCGGAAGTGGTGCGACTGGTAAACGCTTGTTCCTCGTTCTTGTCCTCGCCGAAGTAATAGGCGGCCAGGGGGCGCGGCTTGCTGTTGATGTAACTGATGGTGTCTTCAAAATCGCTGTAAGTGCGAATCGGCAGCAGCGGGCCAAACAGCTCCTCTTCCATCATTAACAGATCGTCCGCAGGCTCCGGGATGAGCGTGGGCGGGATCTTCAAGGTGCCCTGCTGGGCACTGAAATCTTCACCGGCCGGGTTGATCGGAATGACCTTCTGGCCGCGTTCGCTGGCCTGGGCGAGGTATCCGTTGAGGCGCTCAAAGTGACGCTCGTTAATGACTGAGGTGTACTGGGGGTTGTCCAGTAACTTCGGGTACATTTCGCCTACCGCCTTTTGTGCAGCGGCAATGACTTCGTGCAGTTTCTCTTCCGGCACCAGCAGGTAATCCGGTGCCAGGCAAATCTGGCCCGCGTTCAAGGTCTTGCCCATCATGATACGGCCGAGGCTTTTCTCGATGTCGGCGCTGCGGGAAATAACCACCGGGGACTTACCGCCCAGTTCCAGGGTCGTGGGAACCAGGTTGCGGGATGCGGCGGCAAGAATATGGCGGGCGATGGAGGTCGCCCCGGTGAAGATCATGTGGTCGAAGGGCAGGTTGGAAAAGGCCTGGCCGACTTCCGGGCCGCCATCGAACATGGCGACTTCTTTCGGGTCATAGGCTTCTGCAACCATCTCTGCCATAACGGCGGACGTTGCTGGAGTGAATTCAGATGGCTTGATCAAGGCCCGGTTGCCAGCGGCCAGTACACCGGCCAGGGGAGCAAATACCATGTTTACGGGGAAGTTCCAGGGAGCGATGATCCCCACCACGCCCAGTGGCTGGTACTCAATGCGCGAACGGCCGCCAAACAGGTTAAGAGGAAACATCGTAGGGCGTTTTTCGGGCTTCATCCAGCTGCGCAGGTGCTTGATGGAGTGCTTCATGGGGGCAATGCCGGCACCGACATCGGTCAGCAGGCTGACTTCCCGCGGGCGACAGGTGAAATCCGAGTTCAGGGCATCAACGAGTTGTTCGTTGTACTTGATCAGCACATCGACGCCGCGCTGCAGCCGGTCGATCCGTGTTTCAGCGGAAACGACACCTTCCTGCAGGTAATCGCTGCGCTGCAGCTCAAGAGCAGCTTTCATTTGCTCTTCAATGTCGCCCTGTGCGGGTACTTGTTGCGGTGCATTCATGATGGAAGTCCTTGCTGTCGCGGTTGCGTATCAGGTGTTGGCTGGTAACCTTCAATTATAGACCTGCATTGGATGAAAATTAACCAGAAAAACGGGTTATTTATGGCCACGGCCCTGAAAGGTGATGTCGGGCTTGGCAATCCGGGGTTGAATTGCTAATAATTGCCTATGAGCACCGATGTACCAAGCAGCGATACGCGCACTCCGTCCCCCCCTTATGGCTACTCCCGTGAGTGTAGCCATACGCGTGAGGAGCAGGTTCATATTGTCGCGGAATTCCATGCCAACAAGATACGGCCCAGCCGTATCGCCTACCGCGTGGGTATCGATATCGCGTTTATCGAGGAACTGATCGCCGGTGAGGTCGAGGGCGAGCGCTTTGTGCGGCTGGTCAAGCGCTACCGCCAGAAGCGTTATAAACAACGCCTTAATGATTCCGGCTCGCGCAGCGGTATTGCGCGCTATGAGCTACAGCAGAAAATAGAACGCGAGTTCGTCCAGGAAGTTGATATTTAGGCGTCCATCCGGCGCACACAAGGAAATCATGTAATGCACACACTGGAACTATGGCACGAGATGTTTAAAGACCGGGACATCGGGCGGCTTGATGAAATACTGGCGGAAAACTGTGTGTTCCTGTCGCCGATTGTACATACTCCCCAGGAGGGCCGGGAGCTTACCAAGTTCTATCTCACCGGGGCGTTCAATGTTTTTAATGATAGTTTCCACTATGTGAAAGAGGTAGTGACCGATGAGCACGCGGTGCTGGAGTTTGTTTGCGACATGGAGGGTGTCGTGGTGAATGGCGTGGACATCATGACCTTTGACGACCAGGGAAAAATTGTTGAGTTCAAGGTAATGGTGAGACCACTGCAAGCGGTCAACCTGTTGCATGCCAGGATGAAAACCATGTTGGAGCAATTGTCATCATAATGATTTCCCACTGTTTGAACGGCCGACACTCATGTTGAGCTGCGGTGAAAAACGCTCTCTGGCGGGCCAGCCGCTGCGTGCAGGCTTAACGCTGGCCATACTCGCGTTGGCTCTAGCAGCCTGCAATTCTGAATTGGAGGAGGGTATGGTCGCAGAGGATACCAACGCCCGTATTGAGGGCTCGGTGACATACCGTGAGCGTATGATGCTGCCCCCCGAAGCGCAGATAGAGGTGCAGTTTGAGGATATTTCCCAGGCTGATGCCATGGCCTCGGTGCTCGCTACCGTGCAGCTTGCACCCCGCGGCGGGCCGCCCTATGCCTTTGCTATTGATTATGATCCGGGTCGCATTGATAAGCGCAGGCGCTATGCGTTGCGCGCATCCATCTCTGTCGGTGACAGCTTGATGTTCACTTCGACAGATTATATCGATCCATTTAGCGGTAACCCGGTGGAGATTCTGGTGCGTCGGGTCGCGGAACCGGTGAAGGCCAGCCGCGAAAGCCGGGGGGGCTCCAGGCCACCTGCCGGTGATGTTTGGCATGCTGAACCCTAGCGGAACGTCCGCGATCCGTTGGCTGGCGCTGTGCGCACTGTTATGTGTGCTCGGCGTGCAGCTGCTTGAGGCATCCCATACGCACGTCCAGGACGAGTCGCTTGTCCAATGCCAGCTGTGTAGTGGTACTGCGGATACCGTAGCCCCGGCAGTTGGACAGTTTGTTGTGCCGGCTATCGTATCCAGCTTGTGCCTTGTCGGGTGCACGCTCTCACTCCTGCAATCCCTACTGCACGTCTTTTACGCCAGAGGTCCTCCCTGCAACGCCTGAGCTAAAGCCAGTTGTTGTTTGATTTACCAGGGAGTTCAAAATGAAGAAAAGCCTGTCTCTAGCGGCGG
>CBDTVJ010000136.1:0-9079 GCA_965363655.1 uncultured Halieaceae bacterium
GTTGCGCAGGTGCAGCTGTTATTGGAAATGATCTATAGACGCCTTACCCCCGGGGGAGTGCTGGTGTTGGTATTCCCCGATCCGGAATCTATTCGATCGCAGCTGCTGGGTTTTTGGCGAGACCCGGAGCACGTCAGGTTTTATCACCCTGATCTCATAGCATCTATGGCGGCTAATGTCGGCCTGGAGCTGGCGTGGTCCAGCTATGAGGAACAGCCTCATCGCGTAGTGCCTTTTCCACAGGCTGCCCCGCAGGTATCTGCCAGGTCACCTTTGCCGACTTTGGCAGTAGAGCCTGATCCCCAAAAGTATAGCCTGGGGGAGAAGCTGTTGCAGAAATTGGGGCTCATTACTGAGCGCAGGTTTACACGTCTGGAACAGCGGCTGGAACAATGGAGTGCGGCACTGGAACACGAGTCGCAGCAGTACATTACGGCAAGTGATCAATTGGAAAAGCGCACAAGTATGCTGTGGGATGTTAACCAGACCTGGGCATGGAACGACAATGTGACGCTGAAACTGACAAAACGCCCCGCATAGTGGGTAATCAAATTGTGTGTTGTTGTAGTCAAGGCGACACTTTCAGGCATGTCTTTGGGATGCAAAATAGCTTTGGATTTTGGATTAATTAATGAGTGAAGTTCAATCAGTAACAAGTCTCCATACCTTTCAGATCGATATTGTCCATGGTTGCCAACTCCGTTGCGTCGGTTGCCCCAATTCGACCTTGATGGAAAAGGTGCGCCGTGTCGAAATTGAGGATTTCCGGCGTTGTATTGAAAATGTCGACGTCGATCACATTCAGTATTTACGCCTGTTCAATTTTGGCGAGCCACTGCTCCATGAAAACCTCACAGGAATTTTTGAGGTGCTACGTGAGCAGCCCTGGCGCGCCGACACCCTGGAAATCTCGACCAATGCACAATACTGTAATTGGGAAGACTTTGCCTCGGCCCTGCAGGTCGGCATACTTGATCGCTTGGCAGTCAGCTGTGATGGCGATGGCACCCCCGAGCAGTACGAGTCTCTCAGGCCCCCCAGCAAGTGGGGCAAGCTGATCGATTTTCTGCGCAGGACAAAGGAATTGAGGGACCGCTACGCCCCTGACCTTGAACTGGTGACTCGCACCATTGTCGAGGATGAGGCCGCAATGGCCAGATGGCGCAGTATTCTGGAACCACTGGGTTGGGAGCCGGAATTCAGGGATTGGAAAGTGTTGCCCGAAGCCCAGGAAAATATGACGGGGCGGGAGGTCCACGTACCCAGTGACGTGTGTACCTTCATCGCCCCTTCGAACAGGTTTGTTGATCTATACCATGGCGAGGTGAACCAGCTTTATGTCGATGCCAGCGGTACGGTGGTTCCCTGTTGTGCCCATCCCAAGGCGGCGGAGTTGGGTAGCCTGCGGGAGCAGCGGGTGACCGAACTACTGGCAGCCCCGCAGCGGCAGGCCTTCATTCATCGGCTGGAAACCGACCGCAGTAACATTCCCATTTGTAATAAGTGTGAGTTTGGTCCCCCTGAGAGCCCGGGCGAGTCCTTCAGGCAAATTTCTCCTGACAAAGTCGATGTTGTAAAAATTATTCAATAACTTTCATTCGATATCTGCTGATATAATCCCGTCTGCACCTGGTCGCACAGAGGCGGCCGGTGATCCGAGTTGAGAAGTGATGAGCCAGAACACACATACCTATACCAGCATAACCTCAAACTACCTGCCCAAAGCGCGGGTTCTGGCCGGTTCTATCAAGCAGCTGTATCCAGAGATACAGTTTCATTTGATACTGTCAGATAACGCCCCGGTGGGCTTCTGTCTTGATGATGAGCCTTTTGATAGCGTTATAGTTGCCGAGGAATTAATAACAGACAACTTTCCCCGGTGGGCATTTGGTCACTCCGTTGTGGAATTGTGTACCGCGGTGAAGGGTGTGGCCCTGGAGCACATATTTAGCGCTTTCGACGCTGAGCAGGTCTTCTATTTTGATCCTGATATGGTCGTGTTCGGGCGTCTGGATGAATTGCAGGACATTCTTGGGCGATCCAGTGTGGTCTTGACGCCTCATCAGACGGACCCTGAGACCAGCGACATGGGCATTCTTGATAACGAAGTGTCGAGTTTGTTGCACGGTGTTTTCAATCTGGGATTTGTGGGCGTGCGCAACTGTTCTGAGGGCCGGCGTTTTGCCCGCTGGTGGGCGCAGCGCTTACTCAAATACTGTCACGATGACCTGCCGGCAGGGCTTTTTACCGATCAAAAGTGGGTGAACCTGGCCCCGTGTTTCTTCGATGAAGTGCATGTCTTGCGCTCCCCTGCATTTAATGTCGCCACCTGGAACCTGACCAACAGGAAAGCAACGGGGTCTCTGGAGCAGGGCATTCTGATCAATGGTGAGCCACTGGGCTTTTACCATTTTTCCGGCTTCGACAGCGGTGACCAAATCACCATGCTTGAACGTTATGGTAAGGAAAGCCCGGTTTTGTATGACTTGCGCGAATGGTACATTGCCGAGTGTGAGCGCCTGGGGCAGGAGGCGCTGGGTACCATTCCTTCGAAGTACCATCATTTTAGCAACGGTGAACCTATCAGCCGAGGCTATCGTGTGCTCTACCGACAGCGAATTGACCTGCAGCGGGCGTTTCCCAATCCATTCATTGTTGCCGGACAGGATTGCTACAAGGCCTGGTATGACGCCCACCCTGCGGAGCACCCTCCTACCGGCTCCGTGCAAATTGATTACCGCGCCCCGATTACCACTGTATTGGCTGATCTGGCGCGGCATTTGAACACACTGGTCGTCGCAGGCCGGGGTGGCAGCAGGGCCAAGCGGGCTGTGTTAAAGCTTTTGATAAAATGCCTGTGGCTCACCGCTCGGTTGTCAGGTGCCAAGGCCTGATGCCTTCCACAATACCTTCGGCTATAAGACCATGAGCGGGGATTAATGAAGATCGCGGCCCTGGAGGAGTCCTGGCGCATTGTTCTTGTGGTACTGCCACAGAACGCCCATAGCTTACACCTGACGCTCGACGATCTGCGCAGTAAATCCCTGTCTGCGGATATTTCAGTGTTGGCGTCTGATGATCCAGGAGTGCGGGAGGTCCTCGCTGGCCTGGATTTCCCCGTTAGCTATAGCCTTCCGGCGGTCTTGAAAAAGGGAGCCTACTGGGCTGCGATAGTATCAAGCCACAACTTTGAAACTAGCAGGAATGTTTTTTTGTTGGCCGGAACCCGGGTGCCGGAGCACTGGGATGCCAGGCTGGTCGCGGCCGGGCAAAGAGCGCCAGACGCGGTTGCTATTGCGCCACTTTGTGTGCGTCACCCGATTTTATCTGCTTTTGAAAGCGCAGGTCATATACCACAACTGACCGTGGATGAGGTTGACCAGTGGCTCAATGAATATGCCCAGGGCATTGAATTTACTGTACCTGTAATGCTGGAAAGCTGCCTGTTTTTACAGGGGGACTACTGGCAGGAAACATCACTACAGTTTGAATACGATCACCAGCTACTCGATAGCCTGCGTCTGCGGGGAAAATGGTTACTGGCAACGGACCAGGTTTATGTGGATGACAGTCGCACCATCTGCCATAGCGATGTTGCCTTCCTGCCGCCAGCCGTTATGCGGGCTTACAGCAGTCGCCATCCATTGATGGCTGAGCGCCACGCCTTGATGGAGCTCTCATCGCGAGCTGAAAAACCCGTACTGCAGCGCCATTGCCTCCCGGTGGAATTGCATGTGGGGCATAGTTGGGGTGGCGGCCTGAGCCGCTGGATAGAGAACTACATAGAAGCGGATACCTCTCACAATCACTACGTGCTAAGGTCAATAGGAGACCTGAGCGCCTACGGCCAGCAAATCGCGCTCTATCCCGGAGCGGGAACCGGGCCGCCAATACGTACCTGGTTACTAGCGGAACCCATTCATTCCACGGTTATTAGCCAGTATGAATACAGGCGCCTGGTGCAGGAGGTCATTGAGGATTTCAACGTAGAGTCGCTGACTATCTCCTCGCTGATCGGGCACTCAATGGATTTGCTTCGAACAGGCTTGCCCACCACGTATGTACTGCATGACTTCTTTCCCTTTTGCCCTGCCTTATATGCGTGCTACGGCAGTCCTTGCCACTCTTGTAAGGCCTCCGAACTGGAACAATGTGGCAGTGAAAACCCCCTTCATTCCTACTTTAAACTCGAGTCAACACAACACTGGCTAGAGGTCCGCACAGCATTTTTTGACGCCATTGAAGAGCACAATATTGCCCTGGTCGCGCCGTCAATTTCAGTGGTCCAGCGCTACAGCACTCTGGAACAGCGGATGGCAGACAAGACCATTCATGTTATCGAGCATGGACTTGCCAGTGACCTTGTTGACCGATTCTCATCCGCGAAAAATGCCCTGGAGCCTGCCGATCAAGGCCGGCTGCGAATTGTTGTACTCGGTCGTATGACCCCGGAGAAGGGGGAGTTGTTGTTGACTGAGATCATCGATGAGTTGCAGGGTTTTGCCGACATCTGGTTGCTCGGTGCGGGGGAAAACGGACAGCAGTTCAGGACTATGCCAGGCGTTACGGTGGTGGATGAATACTCCCTCCAGGAACTGCAGGAGTACCTGGTGGATATTGCTCCGCATATGGGCCTGCTTCTTTCGATAGTGCCGGAGACCTTCAGCTATACCTTGAGTGAAATGTGGGCTGCCGGAGTTCCGGTGCTTGCCACTCGGTTGGGTGCCTTTGGGGATCGCATCAGGGATGGTGAAAATGGTTGGCTGGAGCCCATTGATGCTGCGTCTATTCTCGCAAGGCTGAAGGAAATCGATAACGACCGGGCGGGGCTGGCCGCCACCCGGGAGCGCGTATTGCAACAGCGTGTGCGCACTTCGGCTGATATGGTAAAGGATTACCTGGCGATAAAACCGCAGTTGGGATTTATCCCCCTGGGGCGTTACTTCCTGCCACGCAGGACTTACCAGAGCCCGTATCAGCAGCCAAGTCAAAAGCGGGAAACGGCATTGTACATCGATCGAGAGGCGACTTACCGATCCGTGCTGCGAGAGTTCCTGCAATATAGCTCGCAAAAAATTGACCAGTCACCCAGGTTGTCCAGGTTTCTCAGGACCTTCCTCACACGGCTGCTGGGTCGCAGCGCGCGAGCACTATCCCCGCCCAAAGCCAAAAAGTAACCCCGCTCGTCGTGACAGGCCAAAATTATAGCAGCGCAGCAGCTGCCAATTACTCACCACCCTGCTTGACTGTACCTGCTTCCTGTTCTGCCAGACTTGCTTAAGGTTACGAAGAGCGTCAATTTTAGCCTGTAAGTAGAGACGGAATTCTCCCCTTGATAGGTACACTAATCCCAGTAGGGCGCTCACCAGTAAGTTTGCGGTTAATACGATGGGCAGCAGGGCTGCCGGGGTATTTTTTAGCAGCGCCCAGACGAGATTGCGATGCCCGTGATAGATGGCGAACCCGGGGTAATTATTCACCACGGCGGAGCCCAGGTGCTGTACCACTGCCTCAGGAATATACAGACAGCGCATCGCCCGCAACTGCATGCGATAACCCAGGTCGACATCCTCCATGTAGCAGAAAAAGGATTCGTCGAAGCCGCCCAGTTCGATGATGTCGCGAGCACGGTACATGGCCGCGCCTGCGCAGGGGGAGAAGACCTCCCGGGTCTGGTGTTCCCCGGGAAGATAGCGCTGCTTGTGCAGGTTGCGCCAGGCCAGGCCTGATACATGATAGGTATCGCCGGCGCCGTCGACGGTAGTGTCATCCAGCATCATTCTACTGGCGAAGCTGCTGACCAGCGGGTTCTGCTCGGCGGCCGTTTCGAGTGCCTGGATAAAATCTTCCCCGGCGAAAGCGTCAGGGTTGAGAGTAATAAAATAGTCCGCATCAGCCGCTTGTTTGAAAGCGAAATTGTTGGCGGCAGCGAAGCCCAGGTTTTCCTCAAGCCGGTGGATAGTGAGCGTCGGGTCGGGCGCCAGCTCGGCGAGGGAGTTGTCCTGACTGGCGTTGTCAATCACCAGGATGCTATCTGCGGGACGCGTCTGGCGTTGCAGGTGATCCATGCACCTTAAGAGCAAGGGTCCACTATTGTAATTGACGATGACAACGGCGATTTTCAAGGTTAATCAGGGCTCAATGGCGAAATGAAGGGGTAGTGTGAGTGGCGGTGCGCATCTCCAGGCCTGCTGCCAATGTAGTCAGCTGCGGGGTTCGCTGCGACTATACCATGAGCCTCCTGTCGCAGAATATACCTCGCCAATCTATATAAGGCGCGTGATATCCTGTCCCTTATGCTCGGGAATTGACCGGAATGCACGGTTTGCGCAATACTTCAGCCCGCTCTGCCATGGGCTGAGCCCCTCAATTGTCTTGATAACAGAACAGCCTGGAGAAACATGCCGAAGTACGATCCCCGCGAGGAATACCACAAGTGGTACTACGATAACGAGGTCTGGGAAGATGTTCGCTTTCTCGGTGTGGTGACCAATAAATCAGTGTCGGACATGTGGAACTATCAGGAGATATTGACTGAACTGCAGCCCAGCCTGATTGTCGAATTCGGTACCCGGTTTGGTGGATCGGCACTTTTCTTCAGTGTCATTGGGCGCGCCATCAATGCCGATATCAAGGTTCTTTCAGTGGATGTTTCTCATGCTGAGGTCGATCCCAGCGTGCACAATGAAACTTCTATTCGTCTGGAGACCTTGTCATCAGCCGATGCCCGGGTAGCGGATATTATTCGTGATATGCGTATGGCCAGTCCCGGCAAGGTGTTTTTTATTCTGGATAGTGATCACACCAGCAAACACGTCCTGGCAGAACTGGATCTATTGCGGTCGGTGGTGCAGGCCGGAGATTATGTGGTAGTCGAGGACGGTAATATAAACGGTAATCCGGTGTTACCCGGTTGGGGCGAGGGACCGCTGGAGGCCCTGCAGGAATATTTTTCCATGTACCCTGATGACTATACTGTGGATAGCGAGCGTGAGGCGAAGTTTGGCTTTACCTTCGCACCTGCCGGGTTCCTGTTAAAGAACTAGTGTTAGCCTGTTTGCAGCGGCGAGCCAATATTGCAGCGTTCCCACCACAGGTAATAGTGGTAAACTGAGGTTTCATGGTCGTGTAATGCTAAGCGCGCTGGTCAATGAGAGTCCTGCGGCTTTGCCGAAGTTTGGGTAGATGTCCAGGGCCGGTCTAGCGTTAAGCAGATTTGTACATATTTGGTAGCCCCGGGGAAACGGGTTAATTTATGAAACTGGGCGAGTTTTTAGTCGAAAGCGGGAAGATCACGCACCGGGATGTCGAGCGGGCGCTGGTAGCCCGCACCGAGATGGGCGGGAAGTTTGGGCAAATACTGGTCAAACTGGGCCTGGTGTCCGAAGAGGATATTGCCCAGGCGCTCTCCGAGCTTCTGCAGATTCCGCTTCTGGCTACTGCTGAGTATCCGGAAGAGGCGGCCAGTGTGCCAGGCCTATCCCTTGATTTCATGCTGGGCAACACCGTGGTTCCCATATCGATAGATAAGAGCTCCGCTGTTTTTGCCGCCGTCATCCCGCAGGATGAGTTTTTGCAGAAAGCGCTTGGTTTGGCGCTGGAGCGGCCGGTCACACTGTATCTTGGGCTTGAGTCCGAAATCCTGGCAGCTCTACAGAAACATACCGTGTCAGTAGAAGATGACGCCACTGACGAGGAGGCATTCGACGTTTATGCCGATGACCAGGAGTTTATCGAGCACCTGAAAGACCTGGCCAGTGAAGCCCCGATTATTCGCCTGGTAAACCAGATTATTCATCGGGCCCTGGACCTGGGCGCCTCTGATATTCACATTGAACCCTTCGATGATGGTTTGCACCTGCGCTATCGAGTGGATGGCGTCATCCAGGAAGCCGCCGACGCACCGCAGGCCAGTTACGCACCCGCCATTGCCTCCCGGATCAAGCTGTTGGCTAACTTGAACATTGCAGAGCAGCGCCTGCCACAGGACGGCAGGATTATGACGCGCGTTAAAGGTCATGAACTTGATCTGCGGGTATCTACCATTCCCACTGTTCATGGTGAGAGTATTGTGATGCGTGTGCTAGACCGGCAGAGCATTCGTTTGAGTTTATCGGCAATGGGATTTGATGACGAGACGCTGCGGCGCTATGAGGAATTACTGGCGCGTCCACATGGTGTGCTACTGCTCACGGGGCCCACCGGCTCGGGAAAAACAACGACGCTCTATGCATCACTTTCTTCCATGGACTCGGAGTCACTGAAGATAATCACGGTTGAAGACCCGGTTGAATATCAATTGCGCGGTATTAACCAGATTCAGGTGAAACCCCAGATTGACCTGGATTTCGCGCTGGCTCTCCGTTCAATCCTGCGCCAGGACCCGGATATTATTATGATTGGTGAGATGCGCGATGCTGAAACCGCACAAATCGGGGTGCAGTCTGCCCTGACAGGTCACCTGGTGCTATCCACCTTGCACACCAATACCGCCGCTGCCGCGATCACCCGTCTGGAGGACATGGGTATTGAACGCTACCTGATCACCTCTTCAGTCAATGGCGTGCTTGCTCAACGCCTGGTGCGTAAGCTCTGTGAGCAGTGTCGAGAGCCAGTCCAGCTTTCCGAGGAGTTGATGATGGGGCATGGATTGCAGGGTTATATGAATTCAACTGATGATGTCATCTACCAGGCGGCGGGCTGTGAGGCTTGCAAGCACACCGGATACAGTGGTCGCACCGGCATTCATGAACTGTTTGTTCTCGACGGGGTGATGCATGAGGCGATACTCGCCGGTGCGGATGCTACCGTCCTGCATTCGGTTGCGCGTAAGAACGGTATGCACACTCTTTTCGAGGATGGCTTGCGCAAAGTGGCCGGGGGAGTAACTTCGATGGAGGAGCTGCTGAGGGTTACCCTGGACCAGCAGGAAGATGAAAGTGGGCCGGTGGCTAATGCCGCACTGGACCTGGCGACCTAGAAGCGATAACACGGTACCTTAATGGCCTCCTTTAGTTACAGGGTAATTTCCAGTCAGGGCAAGACCACTGAAGGGCAAATTGCCGCTGACCGAATCGAA
>CBDTVJ010000137.1:0-9061 GCA_965363655.1 uncultured Halieaceae bacterium
GGATTTTTTTCTTGGGCGGCACGATTTTGCCAACCCGGTTCATGGTGTAGACGTACTGGGCCATGGAGTCCTACTCAGTGGTTATCGATAAGATGCGGATTCTAGCAGTAAACCTGTAAAAAGGTACTAGCGGTACTTGCTCAGGAATCAGCCACTCGGCTGACATCGACAGAGACCGATAAAAGCGGCGCTTCCCCACCGCCGAAAATCACCCCTTTGACTGGTGTCACATCGTTGTAATCGCGCCCAAATGCAGTGACGATGTGCTGGCTATTAGCCGCAGTGTTATTGGTCGGGTCGAATTCTACCCAGCCCTCATCAGGGCAGAAGTAGGCAATCCAGGCGTGTGTGGCATCGGCTCCCACCAGTTTCTTCTCGCCCGCTTTGGGTAATGTCTCGATATAACCGGAAACATATTTGGCGGGTATCCCCATCGAACGCAGGCAGCCTATCTGCAGATGAGCAAAGTCCTGGCAGACCCCCTTTTTATGCGCCAGGACTTCCGCCAGTGGCGTGGCGATGGTGCTGAAGCCCGGATCGTAATCGAAGTCCTCGAATATGCGGGAAGTCAGCTCACTGACACAGGATTTCAGGCTGCGCTCGGCTTGGAAGGAGGGGCGCGCGTAATCTGCCAGTGCGTCATCGCACTTAATCATGGGAGAGTTGAGCAAAAACTCGCGTGCTTCCAGGTTCTGCTGGCTTTTGGCGAGGCGCAATTGCTGCAGGGCATCGCCGTATGATGCACCAATGTCGAGATTCATTTCCTGGCCATTGTCGCTGATCTGGATGTCGCTATGGGCGGTAATGATCAGCTCTGTATGCGGTTTCTGTATCTCAAAATGGTAGGCGTTGTTACCAAAGTAATCGGTGCGCTTGTTTCTGGTCGCTGGCTGTGGCGACACGCTGACACGATTATTCAGGCAGCGTTGGCGCGCGGTATCCCTTGGTATAACGTTAGCAAGGTTATAGCAGCGTGTTACCCGGGCGGCGTATTTGTAATGCGTGCTATGGCGTACCCGAAAGCACATCATTGCCCACTCCAGACGCTGCTGACCAACTGCTGGGGGGCGGTACGATGGTCGAAATGCTTGTCGCTGATAAAGCGACTGAAATCCTTGAGTAACTTACTCAGCTGTTGCAACAGCTTATCCATTTCCTCCCGGGTATCTGAGGAGGTTTCCAGCAAATTTGGCAAACGGGATAATTTCAGGGTGGTCAGCGCCTCCAACAGGGCGCGCTCTTCCTCTTCGAGTTCGCTGCCGCCCAAATCCGCCTGGGGCAATTCCCCCAGATGCTCCTGTAGCCTTTCCAGCTGGAACAGTAGTGAACGAGGATTGTTGTCATCCAGCATCACCAGTTCCAGTCCCAACTCGATGCCCCGGCGCTGGCGCCCGCGCCGACGATAGGTGATAAGGACTTCCATGGATACCAGCAGGGCGGTTAGCAGCGTGGACTGGTCTGCCTCACTGGTGACCGGGCTCAGCAGGCCGCTTACGGTATTAATGATCTGTAGGGCCCGCTCGATGCGCTTGCCCAACTCCATAAAGCGCCAGCCTACTTCACGAATCATGCTTTCCTGCATCAGGCCCGCCAGTGCCACCAAGGCGGTTACGAGTGGATCCAGGGCCTCTTCCGGCGCCGATGTCAGGCCAGCGGCCAGAGCCAGGTCCAATTCGTCCAGGGCGTCGCGTATATCGTTGATCACGCGCATGGTGTCAGTCGACAGTAACTCCTTGGATTCCTCGGCGCTGGATAGCATTGAATTGAGTGTGGACCTGATGCTGCCCACACGGCTGCCGTCTTTTATGATCAGCAGCAGTTCCTCATCCGGGTTCGCCAGCAGTTCTTCCGACGCATTCACAAACCCTGGCAGGGTCGACGTGAGCCGGGTTACGGTTTGCAGCAATATCTTCCTGGCCTCGGGATTAATGGATTCCTCACCGTTAAGCAAAACGAAAACCGTGCGCAGCAAGCGCAGCGAAGCCTCCGCCCTTTCGGCATAGCGTCCCATCCAGTAGAGATTCTCCACAACACGACTGGGCAGGCTGAGCAGTGGCGCCGCCATGGTGTTGCGGCTGGCTTCCAGAGCCATATCATTATCGACCAGGCGTTGAGGTTCCGATGCCGTGACCCAGGTGTCCTTGCTGGGACTGCCCGATTGCATGCTGATAACCTGGCCTTCGGTTGCGGTGCCGATGCGGGTTAGGCCGCCGGGCAGTATCGTATACGAATTGTCGGTGGCCACTGAAAATGTGCGCAGCAAGCTTGGCCTGGATTCCAGTGAGCCTGACGCGAAAGCCGGGATATGTGGCTTTTCCATGCGTTCCTGCGCCACGTACTGATAGCGCTGTTGGTGCAGGGTGGCGAGTAGTTGCTGCAGCTGGTCATCGCTGAGGTCGCCGCCGAAGACACTGCTGACTCCGCTGCCACGGTAAGCTGGCTTGATGATCAACTGGCGGATATTGGCGGTGACAAACTGCAAGTCTTCATCATCCCCGCACCAGTAGGTTTTGACTGAGTCCAGTCGCAACTCGCGTCCCAGCAGGCAGCGGCTGATCTGCGGCAGGTATTTGAGCAAAATGGGGTTTTCCAGCACGCCGGAGCCCAGCGGGTTGGCAATAACCAGTCGTCCGCTACGCACCACCTCAAGCAGGCCGGGAACACCCAGGCGCGAATCATTGCGCAATTCCACCGGGTCACAAAAAATATCGTCGACGCAACGCATTAGAACATCGACCCGTTTCAGTCCATCCAGTGATTTCATCCACAGGAAGCCATTGCGTACTACCAGGTCGCCGCTTTGGACCAGTGGCAGGCCCATATAGTTAGCCAGGTAGGTGTGTTCGAAATAGGCCTCATTTTGTCCGCCGGGGGTTAGTAGTGCTACCAGGGGAGGGTCATCGGACGGTGACAGTGAGGCCAGTTTCAGGCGCAGGCGCTGGTAAAAATTAGCAAGACGGTGCACATGGCTGTCGCGGAACAGACTGGGAAAGACCCTTGACATGACAGTGCGGTTTTCCAGTACGTAACCGGCGCCACTGGGGGCCTGGGTGCGATCCGACAGTACACACATACTGCCATCGTGCCGTCGTACCATGTCCACGGCGTGCTGAATCAGTTCATGTTCACCCGGCAACTGGATGCCCTGGCAGGCCCGCAGGAAGCCGCCGTGGCTGAATAGCGCCTCCGGGGGTAGTGCGCCCTGCTGCAGCAGTGTCCGTGGGCCGTACAGGTCCCTTAGCAGCAGGTTAAATAATTCCGAACGCTCCAGTAGGCCTGCTTCTATCTGTGCCCAGTCTTCGCTGCCAATGATGCAGGGCACCGGATCCAGTTCCCAACTGCTGCTGGGATTGCCTTCGCTGCCATAAATATTGTAGGTAGCGCCATCGTCACGCAGGATGCGCCTGGCCTTTTGCTCGCGTTCGCGTAACACATCGGGCCCCAGGTCACGCAGGCTGCCGAGCAGGTATTGCCATTCGGGTTTGATGGTGCCGTCTGCCATACAGGCGTCATCCAGCAGGCCCTCGACCTTGCGATACACGAGGGGCGGGGATGGCTCTGCCGGGGGCTTGCCCAGGGTCTGGGACTGGCTTTGTGCAGTTGACTGCATGCGGTTGGGCAAAAGGTCTACTCGTTGCGAATGTTTCGAGGCACTGGCCGGTTAGGCAGACCAGCGGTTCGGCGTCAGGTTTTTGACTATTATATACGCATTTCCGCTTGCAACACTAAAGTCAGCAGCCCCTTATCTTCGCGGGCTGCGCATGTCCAGCATGTGGGGGTACTCTCCGGGGGGTTCCTCCGGAGGTGGTTCCATGGGCCGGGGAGGCTGCTGGTTGGGGAAAAATTCCCGCAGGGCATTCACCTCGGGCTGTGGGATAAACGGCCCCTGGGTGTGGCTTACCGAATCAAAACGATTGATGCGCCGGGATTCAGCTTCAAATGAGTTGATGGGGAAGCTCTCGTAGCTGCGCCCACCGGGGTGGGATACATGGTAGGTGCAGCCGCCGATGGAGCGCCCGTTCCAGCTGTCGATCAGGTCAAAAGTCAGTGGCACATGCACGCCTATCATCGGGTGCAGGGCAGAGGGCGGCTGCCAGGCCCGATAGCGTACCCCGCCGACATACTCCCCATGGCGACCGGTATTGCACATCGGCACACGGCGGCCATTACAGGCGATTATGTAGCGGCCCTCGGTCAGCCCGGTAGCCCGCAGTTGCAGGCGCTCCACAGAGGAGTCCACATAGCGTGAAGTGCCAAAGCTGCTGCTCTCTTCACCCAGCACGTGCCACGGCTCCACTGCCCAGCGCAACTCCAGTTCGATATCGTCCAGTTGCACACGTCCATAGTGTGGAAACCGAAACTCTTCAAAAGCGGCCAACCACTCCAGCTTGAACGGGTAGCCATGTGCCTGCAGGTCTTCGACGACGAATTTCATGTCCTGCCAGATGTAATGGGGCAGCATAAAGCGGTCGTGCAATTCAGTGCCCCAGCGTATGAGAGGCTTTTGATAGGGTTGGTCCCAGAATCTTGCTACCAGGCAGCGCAGTAACAACGCCTGTACCAGGGCCATGCGGCTGTGTGGTGGCATTTCAAAGCCACGGAACTCAAGGATGCCCAGCCTACCGGTGGCGCTGTTGGGTGAGTAGAGCTTGTCGATACAGAACTCCGCCCTATGGGTATTGCCGGTAATATCTATCAGCAGGTTGCGCAACAGGCGATCGACCAGCCAGGGCTGCGGCACCTCCCCATCTGACATCTGTGAAAATGCCACTTCCAGTTCGTAGAGCATTTCATCGCGCCCTTCATCCACCCGCGGTGCCTGGCTGGTAGGGCCGATAAACATGCCTGAGAAGAGGTAGGACAGGCTGGGGTGATGCTGCCAGAAGGTGATCAGGCTGCGCAGCAAGTCTGGCCGGCGCAATAACGGGCTGTCTGCCGGTGTCGCCCCACCCAGCGTGATGTGGTTGCCGCCGCCTGTTCCGGTGTGGCGGCCGTCCAGCATGAATTTCTCGGTGGACAGGCGCGACAAGCGCGCTTCCTCGTAGAGTGATGTGGTGGTTGCAACCAGTTCATCCCAATTATTGGAAGGATGCACATTGACTTCAATCACGCCCGGATCCGGGGTGACCAGCAGCTTCTGCAGCCGGGGATCGCGAGGGGGCTCGTAGCCCTCGATGATCACCGGCAGTTGCAGGGCAGCGGCAGTCTCTTCCGCAGCGGCGACCAGTTCAACGTAATCCTCCAGGTACTCCAGCGGCGGCATAAAGATATGCAGACGGCCATCCCTGGACTCAATACACAGGGCCAGTCGCACCACCTGTTCATAGTCAGTGGGTTCTTCAATGTCCTCTTCGACAGACGCCTCTGAATCTGCAAATTGCATCTCTTCGCGCTTGGCCAACTGGTCCCGCGGTTCGAAGGGATCGCGTTGGGGTCGCTCGCGCTCGGCCTTCTCAGCGAGCTCTGGCAGGTCATTCAGCGGCAGGCGCAAACCCATCGGCGAATCGCCGGGGATTAAGGTGATGCGCTCTCGCTTCATTGGCCACAGGCTACTGCGCCAGCTCTTCTGGCTTTCATCCAGCGGCCAACCGGTACTGCGTTCCAGGGGGATCACCACCCCGGATGGAACTGAAAAACCGCGTTCGATCAGGCGCGCCAGACGTCGTCGATCGAGATCGCCCTTGAGTTTCTGGGCCAGAATATCCAGATTTTTGGGCAGGTTCTGTTCCTGCATCAGGTAATACAGGCCATCTTCATAGGCCGCCTGGCAACATTTGCCGGGCAGGGCCAGCAGTTTGCAAAGATGGTTGCCGAAACGCGCGGCGTCTTGCACGGTATGGCCATAGTTCTTGTCAATGCGTGCCAATAATTTCGGCTCGTTCCACAGTGGCTCGCCGTCCTTGCGCCAGAATACACCCAGCGCCCAACGCGGAATTTCCTCGCCGGGGTACCATTTTCCCTGCCCGTAATGCAGTAAACCACTGGGGGCGAAATGGTCGCGCAGGCGTAACAACAGCGTTTTGGCAAGACTGAGTTTGTCATCCCCGATGGCGCCGGTATTCCACTGCTCGGATTCCATATCGTCGATGGATACAAAGGTCGGTTCGCCGCCCATGGTCAGGCGCACGTCATTCTGTTCGAACTCGCGATCAACGGCTTTGCCCAGCGCCAGTATCTGCTGCCATTGTTCCTCGCTATAGGGCTTGGTGACGCGCGGGTCTTCCAGTACGCGCTCGACCGTATTACTGAAATCGAACTCCACTTCACACTCGTCGGTCGCGCCGACAATGGGCGCCGCCGACACGGGGTGTGGGGTGCACGCCAGTGGGATATGGCCTTCGCTGGCGAATAAACCTGAAGTGGGATCCAGGCCCACCCAGCCGGCGCCGGGCAGGAACACCTCGCACCAGGCATGCAGGTCAGTGAAATCTTCCTCGGCGCCAGAGGGGCCGTCCAGGGACTTTTCGTCCGGTTTCAGTTGCACCAGGTAGCCCGATGTAAACCGTGCAGCGAGACCGAGGTGGCGTAGCAGTTGCACCAGTAGCCAGGCAGAGTCGCGGCATGAGCCCTGCGCCTGTTCCAGTGTTTCTTCCGGTGTTTGCACACCCGGCTCCAGGCGCACCAGGTATTTGATCGCGCCCTGCACCTGTTGATTGAGCTCCACCAGAAAATCGTTGATGGTGCGTTTCTTGAGATCTACGTCCGCCAGGAACTCCTCGAACAAGGGTCCGCACTCAAGTTTCTCCAGGTAGGGCATTAGCTCCCTCTTGACCTGCTCCTCGTACTCGAAGGGGAAATTCTCCGCGTAATCCTCCACGAAAAAATCGAAGGGATTGATTACGGTCATGTCGGCGATGACTTCCACGTCGACTTCAAACTCAGTACATTTTTCCGCAAATACCAGGCGCGCCAGATAGTTGCCGAAGGCATCCTGCTGCCAGTTGATGAAATGCTCTTGCGGCTTGATTTTCAGGCTGTAGCTGTGAATAGGGGTGCGAGAATGGGGGGCCGGACGCAGCCGCACAGTGTGCGGCGACATATTTACCGGTCGGTCAAATTTGTAGGATGTGCGATGGTTGATCGCTACACGGATGGTCATCTGAGTTGTCCGCCTATGGCCTGTTAGGGCATATTAAATTTCTGTTGAGCCGATTCAGGCCTGGTCTGTCAGGAACCACGTGTCGTCGATGGTGGCGTTGAGATCAATCAGGATCGCCTGGAACTGGTCGATAAAGATGTGTAATTCTTCTCTGGAACGTTGTTGCGGATCAAAGCGCGATAACTTGCGTCGCGCCCGATCCAATAGCCTGAGTGCGTCTTTACTGTGTTTCAGGGGCGCCAGTTCCTCGCGCATGCCCTGCAGGCAAAACTTTATCGAGCGCGGTAGGGAGCCCTCGCGGAATACGAAGTCTACCATCGGTCCTGCCTCTACCTGTGGCCCGATTTCGCGCCGGTAGGCGCCCAACGCGGACAGGGATTTCAGCAGGCTGGCCCAGATCAGTGGGTCTACGGTGCTGCGCAGACGCTCGTCGCCCAGCAGGGCCGCCGCACCGACGTCGATCACCCGTGTGGTCATATCCGCGCGTTCCAGCAAGTGGCCCACTTTGATAAAGCGGTAGGCATGCCCACGGGGCAGGGTGGATGCCACCATGCCATTGATTATCTGGCAGCGTGCAATAATAGTTTCCAGGAACTGGTGGCGGTTGCGTCGGCCGATGGACTTGTCCGCATACTCCTGGGAGTAGAGGTACAGTTCGTTCACATGCTCCCAGGCCTCCTCCGGCAATACGTCCCGTGTGGTGCGTACATTCTCTCGCGCGGCGCGTATGGCGGCCTGTATGCTGCCGACGTTATCCATGTCGGCAATCATGAACCTCAGTACATTCTGCTCATTGTAGACACGGTGGTGTTCCTCGTAGACTGTCTCGGCGTTCAGGATGCGCACCAGGATATCCCAGCCGGGCTCTGACCCTTTGGGAATGTCCATTATCAGGTGGGTGTAGGCGTTGATCAGCCGCGCCGTATCCTCCGCCCGCTCAAGATACCTCGCCATCCAGAACAAACGGTCAGCAACCCGCGATAGCATGGTCATTTGCCACTCTCCACGATCCAGGTGTCCTTGCTACCGCCGCCCTGGGAGGAATTGACGATCAGGGAGCCCTTGACCATTGCCACGCGTGTCAGGCCACCGGGGGTAACCCAGGTGTCTTTGCCGTGCAGGATAAAGGGGCGTAAATCCAGGTGCCTGGGCTCTACTTTATCGCCGATGTAGGTGGGCGCAGTAGACAGTGCGAGAGTGGGTTGGGCAATGTAATTGCGCGGATTTTCCTGTATCAGCCTGGCGAACTCAGCCCGTGTCGCTTTCGTGGCATGGGGGCCAACCATCAGGCCATAGCCGCCAGATTCGTTGGCGGGTTTTACTACCAGCTTGTCCAGGTTTGCCAGTACGTAATCGCGATCCTTGTCGTCCATGCACAGGTACGTTTTGACACTGGCCAGCAGCGGTTTTTCTTTCAGGTAGTAGCGGATCATGGCGGGCACGAAGGCATACACCACCTTATCGTCTGCAACACCGGCTCCCGGGGCGTTGGCAATGGCCACATTCCCCGCTTTCCAGGCGCGCATAATGCCCGGTACGCCCAGGATGGAGTCTTCCTGGAACACTTCGGGGTCAAGAAAGTCATCATCAATCCTGCGATACACCACATCGACCCGCAGGGGCCCGTCAACGGTGCGCATATAGAGGCACTCGTCATCATCGACAAACAGGTCACCGCCCTCCACCAGCTCGGCCCCCATGCCCTGGGCCAGGAAGGCGTGCTCGAAATAGGCTGAGTTGTAAATGCCGGGAGTGAGCACAACGATACAGGGGCGCCGTCGGTCCCGGGGCGAGATTGAGGCCAGGGTGCTGTAAAGTCGCGAGGGATAGTCGTCCACTGGCAGGATGCTGTAGTTCTCGAATAGCTCCGGCAGTATGCGCTTGGTGATCTCCCGGTTTTCCAGCATATAGGACACGCCCGAGGGTACCCGGAGATTATCTTCGAGCACGTAGAATTTACCG
>CBDTVJ010000138.1:0-9051 GCA_965363655.1 uncultured Halieaceae bacterium
CGGGGATACGCCTGAGCAAGTGGTGAGCCGGATCGAGGCAATTGTGGATGATCCGAAAATAGAAATCAGCTATGACAACTGGGATAACATGCCCGGCGTGGCAGACTACGAAGGGGGTGGCTTTGAAGTCATCTCCGAGGCGGTTACTGCCGTTTATCCGCAGGTGGTAGTCGTACCCTCTCTCCTGACCGCCACGACGGATACACGCCACTACATAGACCTGGTGGATGATCAGTACCGTTTCCACGGTATGGAGCTCAGTATCACCCAGGCACAGTCGGTGCACGGTACCAATGAGTTTATAGGTGTCCAGAGCTATGAAAAATCCATCGAGGTAGCACGGCAAATGATGCAACTTGGAGCACGGTAGCAAGGGTTTTTCGCTGCACGGCTGACGTGCGTCGGCAGCATCATAGTGGTAGGCTTCGCACTTTCATCGCACCTGCACCGATATTGGAGATAAAAATGCGGAGCGTCTTCGCTATTGTCCTGCTTATTGCCTTGTCCGCCTGCGCCAGCCAGCCCGCAACGACCCAGTGCCCTGACCCCCGGCCACAGGTGTGTACCATGGAATACGCGCCTGCCTGTGCGCTACTGACCTCCGGTGCAAGCAAGGAATACGCCTCTGCCTGTAACGCCTGCGCAGATGATGCCGTAGTGGGTTACGTGACAGGACCGTGTCCCGAATGAGCCTTACCAATCGCATACTGCTCGCCATGGCGGCCGGCATACTACTTGGCTCCCTGTTTAATGTGCTGTTACACAGTGACAGCCTGCCCGAGGTCCTCCGCTCAGGGATCGAGACCTACCTCGTTGGCGGCTTGTTTGACGTGGTGGGCCGTATTTTTGTGGCCTCACTCAAGTTACTGGTGGTACCGCTGGTGATGGTGTCATTGATCTGCGGCGCCAGCTCCCTGGGAGACAGTTCCCGCATGGGGCCTATCGCCATCAAGACACTGGGTTTTTACCTGGCCACTACGGCAGTGGCGGTAAGCGTGGCGCTGTTGTTCGCAGTGTTTGTGGGTCCTGGCAAGGGTATAGAAATGGCGGCGGAGGTGACTTTCCAGGCCTCAGCACCTCCTCCGCTGGCCGATGTACTGGTGGATATATTCCCCTCGAACCCGGTGCGGGCTATGGCCGAAGGCAAGATGCTGCAGATTATTGTCTTTGCGCTGCTGGTTGGTTATGCGATCTCCCACGCGGGAGAGCCGGGTCGGCGACTGGCCAGTTTCTTCCGGGACCTGGAAGCGGTGGTCATGAAAATGGTCGAGCTTCTGATGCTCCTGGCCCCCTATGGCGTATTTGCACTGCTGGCGAAGTTGTTCTCCAGCATGGGTATTGGCGCCATCATGGATCTGGCGGCCTACTTTTTTACCGTTTTGGCGGTGCTACTGTTTCACGCGCTGGTCGTTTACAGCCTGATGCTCAAGGGTCTGACTGGTCTTTCTCCACGTATGCTCATGCTCAAGATGCGTCCTGTGTGGGCCTTTGCGTTTAGTACGGCCTCTTCCGCGGCCACCTTGCCAATTACCCTGCGCACAGTGGAGCGCAGGATGGGTGTGCATAATTCGGTAGCGGGCTTCACCGTGCCGCTGGGCGCCACTATCAATATGGATGGCACCGCTATCATGCAGGGGGTGGCAACTGTATTCATTGCCCAGGTCTACGGCATCGACCTGTCACTGGGGGCGTTTATCACTATTATTTTGACGGCGACCCTGGCGTCCATCGGCACGGCGGCGGTTCCCGGTGTTGGTCTGATTACCCTGGCACTGGTGCTGGAACAGGCCGGTTTACCGGTCGAGGGTATAGCGCTGATTATCGGTGTTGATCGCCTGCTTGATATGGTGCGCACCGCTGTCAATGTTACTGGCGATGCCACCATATCGGTTATCGTGGCCAATAGTGAGAAACAGCTGGAACAGCGCGTCTTTTGTGATGCACAGGCCGGTCTGGCCGAGGTCGCACAGGATGAGAGTGAAGTGCCCCGGGCCTGACCGGGCTGTATTGGTACCGTGCTAAGCAGGTAAGGGAATTCAGAGGAATCAGCGAAGTAATATGTCGATACAGTGTGCAATCGTCCCCGTAACGCCCTACCAGCAGAATTGCTCCATCATTAAATGTGAGACTACTGGCAAGGCTGCAATCGTCGACCCGGGTGGTGATGTCGATCGCATCCTGGACGCTGTGGAGCAGATGGGCGCAGTGGTTGAGAAAATTATCCTGACACACGCACACCTGGATCATTGCGCGGCGTCTGATGTTTTACGCCAGCAACTGCAGGTGCAAATTGAAGGCCCTCATAAAGGCGATAAATTCTGGTTGGATGGCCTGCCGCAGGCCTGCCAGATGTCGGGTTTTCCTCATGCGGACGCTTTTCTTCCGGATCGCTGGCTGGAGGAGGGCGACACGGTGACTGTCGGTGAGCAGGTGCTAAAGGTTGTGCACTGCCCCGGCCACACACCTGGCCACGTGGTGTTTTTCTACTCGCCGCAGAAGGTAGCGTGGGTGGGCGATGTATTGTTCCAGGGCTCTATCGGTCGTACGGACTTCCCCCAGGGGAATCACGAGGACCTCATCGCCAGTATCCGCAATAAACTCTTTCCCCTGGGTGATGACATCACCTTCATCCCCGGTCACGGTCCCACCTCAACCTTTGGCCAGGAGCGGGAGACCAATCCATTTGTCGCAGATTCCCGCTATGGCTGATAGCAAGACTGATGACAAGGCTGACCGCGAGGCGCTATTGCGCCGTGAATACCATGGCCAGACCGCCCGCATCCAATGGCATGATTTGCAGACCTACTATGCCGGGGGTAGCGTGGTTGACGTGTCTGGCGGCCTCGATCTTGTTGAAGTGGCGGTGCAATTGGGTATGGACAATACCGCGTGTTTCCAGGGTTGGATAGATACGGGACAGGTTGCTGCCGTCAGTGATGAACAGGCCCTCGCCTGGTATGACACCAACGAGGAACTATGGGCTGTGGTCGCCGCCCCCTGGGTGTTGGTGCAGAAGAAAGGGTGAAGCGCAGGCGGTGGTAATGACATGATCCGGATATTCATAAGGGCCTGGTTTATTTGGGAGTGGTGAAGAACGTTTTATGACTGCCAAGGCTACCCCCACCACAGTGCTGCCTGTCGGCAGGAAAATTTGTCTTGTTGGCCTACCCCTGCTGATGATCATGGCGCTGTCCCTGCGACTCTATGGCATCAAGACAATAGGCATTGGTGGTAGCGATACCATCCTGTACTTCTCCCTGGCTGAGCAATGGTTGCAGGGCAACTTCGTATTCCGTATCGGTGAATCCACGTCGGTTCTGCGGCCCGTATTGCTGGGTTTTAACGCGCTGGCATTGCAAGTGTTCGGCCATTTCGACCATGCGATCAAGCTGGCTAACGTGTTGCTCGATGTGGTGAACCTGTTACTGCTTGCTTTGTTGGCATGGCTTGTTTCCCGTCGTTACACGGTTGTTCTCGCCTGCGCCGCCAGCTATGCAATCCTGCCCCTGGCTATCTGGGCTTCGCGGCAGGAACTGCCACATACCCTGTCCACCTTTTTTGTATTGGCGTCCTGTGTATTTTGTGTCGGGGCAGGAGCGGGAAGGTTTGGCGCTCTGCAGCTTTTTCTCTCGGGATTATGCCTGGCTGCTGCAGCCATGACCCACGAGGAACTGATTTTATTAGCTGTTCCCCTGTGCCTTTATCTACTGCTTGCGGATCGAATGCACCCGCATGGTGGTTCTCTTGTGCAGGGTTTGAAGCGAGTGATATTATTTTCTGCAGTGCCTGCCTCGGTGGCAGTACTGCTGTTTTTCTGGCAGGCGCCAGTTGTACGGCCTCTATTGCAGAGTGTGTTGCAGCCGTCCACTGCGCCTGCCGACAGCTACGTAGAACGTTTTTACCGCTTTCTGTGGGATGCAATCGCCGGCAGCCATTCAGTCTCAATGACACTATGTGTTGTCCTTGGCCTGGTCTTTTTGGGATGGTGTCTGCGGCCCAATGACCGCAATGTGCACCACGCCACAGATTTTCGGGCCGGATGCTTTTTGCTGATCCCCATTATTTTTGTCGCCGTCTATGCCTTGTTTCTCAAGACCCTGTTCGCGCGGGCCTTCCTGCCGCTGCTGCCCTTGCTGCTGGTGGCCGTTTTTTATGCAGTGGTAAGGGTCAGTGAAAGCAGGCGTGCCCTGCTTGCCGGCAGTTTGCCAGTGCTGGTGTTCGCAGTGCTCAGCGCATCCAGTCTGGCGTCTTTTTCCGCCTTCAATGTAGGGAATCGCCGTTTCTCCGACACCTGGGCGGAACCGCAGTGGCCGCTTATGGGCGACTTGAGTAGCGGATTAAGGGAGTTCATGATCGATGCCAGATACGCCCCAAGTTACGCCACTCACTGGGGCGCGGTGTACCGCGCTCTTCAAAATGAAGTGGATGTGGATCACCGGCTGCTGGTTTTGCCCAGCACAGTGATGTACTCACCGGGGCGGCGGGCGCTGCAAACAGACGTCTACTTTGGTGACAATGTGATTTTCCGACTGGACCACGCGGACCTCAAGCTGCAGGAAGTTGTCGCAAGTAATAAAGTGAAGTGGGTGTTGTTCTCCCGGGGCCAGTTGCGCGAGCAGCCAACGCAATTTGCTCGATATCTTTACCATCACCAGTGGGCCCCGTCGGTCCCGTTTGACCTGGCGCAGTCCTATGGCATGACCCGGTACACCGAGTTGGGGGAGCTCCAAAACCTGTTGCGGTTCCTGGAGGAGGCGGGCGCTGTCGAGGTTCATCCTTTTGCCCGCGATAGTTATGAGTATCGCGTCGCCCGGCTGTGGAAATTACCGTAAGCGGTAATTTCTGTGATGGCATGAGTGGCTGCGGTGCGAGACTTTATTTTATTACCTTGATCCAGTCACCCGTCCGTGGTTCCCCGCTGGGATAGAGACCGTTGATCAAGCGTAACTGGGCTTCCGCATTCGGGATGCGGATGCTGGCGGCGAGGCTGGCCATGGTGGCTCCCCGGGGAACCTGTATGTAGTGTATATAACGACCTGTCGCGGCCGTCCGCTCCCTGGGGTGAGAGGGACGGAAGCTTTCAATGATGGCCATTAGTTGTGCATCTTTGGAGGGGAAATCCTGTGCCTCGCCCTCAAACAGGTAGCTCAGGTTGCCGTAGTCGATTACCGCCAGGCGGCGGGAACTGCCATTGCCGCTGGCGATTGCGGTATAACCTTTGAGGCCCGCTTGATCCAGCTGGGCGCCGTCGCGGAGGCTGCCCTTGGCATTGGCTTCCAGCACGGAGCGAGGTGAACTTGCCTGGTCTCGCCGGCGAATCTTGAGTGTCAGTTCGGCATCGCCCTGGGGTGCGCGTGCCACGACGGCCTGGCTACCCGCGGTGACCTGCCAGTCCTGGGGTCGTTCGAAAGTGAACGCCAATTTAGTGTGGTAGTAGCGACTTTCCGAGCGTTCGCTCTGTACACTCTCTCCCCAAACCAGGCCCTCCATGTGACGTTTGAATTCTCCCGGCACCGCAGGGTCTTCAACGTAGTTATCCATGTCCAGCTCACTGGCGGTTTGGATTACTTTCTTCAGGCGCTGGTCATTGCGGGGGTGGGAAGCATACAAGCCGTGGTAGGTGGAGACTGTCTTGCCGCCGGATTTGGCTTTCACACGCTGGAAACGCTCCTGGTCCTTGAGGACACCGATAACCTCCAGCAGTGCCTCAGTGTCATAACCCGACTTGTGCATATACTCTGCGCCCAGGCCATCCGCTTCCAGCTCCATATCGCGCCCGTAACCGCTTATCAGTTCAGTGCCGTACATATTGGAGGCGTCGGCGATGTCGCCGCTGCCGGTGAGGATATAGACCGTGGTGGCCAATACCTTGTTGGTGATGCCAGCCGTTTGCTGTCGGCCGTGGTGGCGCGCTGTGACATGGCCGATCTCGTGGGATAGCACACCCGCCAGCTCCGCCTCAGTGTCCAGGTAGGCCAGCAGGCCGCGATTGATGTAGATATAACCGCCGGGCAGTGCGAAGGCGTTGATATCGGGGCTGTCTATTACGGTGAAGGTAAACTTCATGCTGGGCTTGTCGCTGTTGGCCACCAGGCGCTGGCCGATCCGATTCACGTAGGCCTCTAATTCGGGGCTATCGTAAGCTGCTCCCTTTGCCAGCATCTCACGATGCATTTCGTCGCCTATGGTCACCTCCCGGCCCTGGCTGGATACCACCACGCTGGAGCCACCTGTGGCGGGGTTACTGGCGCAGCCGGGGAGCAGCGCTGTGGTCAGCGAGGCGATGAGAAGCAGGGCAGCGTGTCGTGCGCTGGGCATGATCGTCTCCTAATACTCGCTGGACAGGAATTCCAGCAGTTGGTCACCAATGCCGTCACAGGCAGTGCCCTGCACCGGGGCGATAATGGGGATGGGAATGACTATCGCTGGCATGTAGGACTGGCCTGTGGCGCTGGTATTGACACGACCTACTTCCGCCCGGTCAGTGAAATCCCAGATGGTGGCTTCGTAATTTGAGTCGTTGCTCCAGGTGCCGAAGCCAAAGCAGCCGCCGCCGCCGGGCCCAATGGCACAGGTCATGGAGCCGGCAGAATCGGAACGGACGGTGGAACCGTCTATCCAGATCATATACTCCGTCTTCAGCGCCAGCATTTTTTCCGCTACCGGTTTTTGCTGCAGCAGGCGCTCGATATCCGTCGGTCGCAGCGGCGCGGTGCGGGGCTCAAACCACGGGTAGAGTTCATTGATAAACTCCAGTTCACCGATGACAGTTATGGACCTGTCGCGGGAGGAGATGTGCTTACCCACGCAACGAATAAAATCGGGTTCAGTGTCGTAGTCGCTGGCGTGGCGCCTACCCAGAATCACCACACTGGAATCACCGATGCCTTCCAGGGGCTCGTTGAATACCATTTCGTCCACGGTGGATGTCACGCAGGCGGAAGCCAGGGTGGCGCTGGCACACAGCAGGGCGGTGCGCAAAGAAATGGATTTCATGGCGTCACCTCTGCGGATGCCAGGCCGTGCTGTTGCAGCCATTCCTGCACCTCGGGCACCTTGGTGAAACTGGTTGCAAAGTTGGCGCCAGCATCGCGCAGCGCCATCACTGCGGCGAGGTTCACTGCTTCCTTGTCACTTTGCAAAAACGCGGTGGGTGTTTTGCCGTAGCTGCTCATAGTCCATTCCGCGATGGGCTCACCGCTGGTAGTGACCAGCTTGAAACGGTAGCGCATCCATATCTCGTAGACCTTGACATTGGTGTGCGCCGGAATGGCGTACTGCAGTTCTTCCACATGGGGAATCAGCACGCCATCAACAACCTGGTTCATTTGGTTCGGCCCTGGCTCGCCCTTCATATACGTGACATTTTCAAACATGCCGGCCAGCAGGGTGTCCCACATCGCTACCTGGGCGGTGCCGGTCTGCACTACCCAGCTCGATTCGCTCTTGCTTTTGGACTGGTCGAAGAATTCGTGGGTCGAGAAGTCCTCATCAAACCACAGGCCGACGGTGAGGGGCAGTGGCTCAATCAGCGGCGACGGAAAGTTACCGTCGACCACGACGCGGGTGGGCCCGCAGCCGACCATCAGTGCGAGCAGGCCCAGGACTGCCAGCAAGCGTAGGGAATGGCAATTACTAGCGGAAGTCGTTGAGAGCAACAAAGGTACCTCCATTGCGATGGGTGAGCTCCCGCATCAGGGTGGCGAAACGGATGCCGGTGGTTTGCAGATTTGGCGCACGACTAAATTGTACCGGGAAGCCCACCGCGTGGATGCGCACCAGGCGGTTGCCATTGGCATCGACCTTGTTGATCCGGTCTACCGTATCGATGACCTCGGCGATTGACTCGCCGGTAAATTCATCGCCGAACACGTAGATGCTGATTTTCTTACCCGGGTCATAGAAGGTTCGAATTGCCGCGGTAATGCCCTCCACCGGGCTGGAGTTACTGAAAACATTCCAGCCACGCAGGTTCTGCATGATCACCTTGCGCCGTCCCGGTGTGTCGGGTATCCATTGCCCGCGGTAGCGGCTGAACATGTACTTGCCCATATCGTTCATTACCTGTATCCCCTTCACCTTCGGGTAGATACTCAGTGTTGCCTCGACCTCCTTGAGCACGCGGTCCCAGGCGTAGGAGAACATGGAGCCCGAGGTGTCGATCACGAAAATAATGTACTCACTGTCCACCGGGATACCGCCGATTAACTGGTTCTTCGACTTGTATTGCGCTCCCAGCAGGCGCTTCATTTCATTGGACAGCTGCTGCTTGGCTATTGCCAGCTGGCCACTGATAGCGGAGTTGCTGCTGTCCTGCACCTGCAGGCTATCACGGCGTGACTTCGCGCTGGCCAGCTCGCCGCGCAGTATCGCGATACGCTGTTCATACTCTGACAGCTGTTCGTGCTTGGCGTTCAGGTCGCGGTTGAGAACCCGCGTCTCCCCCCTGATTTCAAACAACTGCTCCTGCAGGTCCGCCAGCTTGCCTTCCAGGTTGATGGTTGACGCCTCTATGATCTGGGGCTCTACGGTTTTGGTGATCATCAATAGCAGGATGACCGCGCCAAAGCCACAGCAAATGACGTCGAGAAACGACAGTGAAAACTCTTCCGGGCCGCGCCTTTTCCTGTGTCTTGCCACTGTGCCTCCCGCCCCGCTAGGGCCAGTCCCTGGATGGGCTGAGGAAAGAGCCCCTGGTTGACTGCGCCAGTTGCCACAGCTCTGAAGCCGCCATGGGGTCGCCCTCCAGGGGTGTGAGAATGATATTGACCGGTACGTTACCCGGCAGTTGCCTGATAGCCTGGCGGAACAGCTTCTGGCGCTCCCTGCCGCTGACCTTGCTGCCCCTGGGTGGGGATGTGCCCTGGGTGGGTAAACCGTCGGTAATCAGGAAAATATTATCCGGTTGCGGCGACAGTTCCTGCAGTGCCAGGAAGGCGTTCTCCATACTGGTGCCGCCACTGGGGGTGATTTTGCGCAGCTCGGCGGACACTTTCTCCAGCTGCGCCTGATCCCCGACATCCATCCATTTTCCCTTGCTCTCCGGTAGCA
>CBDTVJ010000139.1:0-9000 GCA_965363655.1 uncultured Halieaceae bacterium
TACCACCGTGTGCACAGGTTCCGGGTTGATATAGGCAGTCCAGCGACTATTATCAACCAGGCTCATCTCACCCGGCGCTATCGACGCCACAGGGCGATTGTACACACTACTGTTGTACAGGCCCCGGTCTGCCACCGCATTACCCCAGAATATGTAGTCATTCGCTACCACGAACTTTCGATCAAGGAACACGTTGGTCTCGGGGGGCTGCGGCCAGTTGATGCGGGATGAAAAATACTCCTCCACTGTGCCCGATTCCTTGTCCTCTACACCGACATAACTGACGATCGCCTCCGGCTCCAGCAAGTGAAAGACCGGTTCCGGCGGTACCAGCAAATTGACTGAATCCGCGGTAAAGATAGCAGCCAATGCCTGGATCACCAGAAACCGCGGCACAGCGGTTTGCGGGTCATGAATAAACACCGACCACTCGGCACGGGCACCTTCAACCAGCCCACCGGATGACTGGTAGATATTCACCACCATGAAATAGCGCGGCTCATCCGTGTCCAGGATTCGCAGTGGCGCAAGGGTAAAGCCTGCGGGCAGGTGTTCGGCCTCGAAGGCGTTACGGCTGGCCGCGCCGCTGAATTCAAAATTGATGAACTGGGAGTTGGGGTTCTCTCCCACATCAAAGTTCAACCAGGGCGGATTACCGCCTTGTGTGACCGCTTCCGCATAGTCCACTCCGTTCATGCCAATATAGAGTGACTTGAGCAAGGGGCGCAGGTCATCAGGTGCCGACAGGCCCGTAAGGTCTATGCTGATGGTATCGTCTGCGGCATCGATAATCGCGGGGCTGCCCTCTGGCAGCAGACCCAGCAGACGCTCGGTAAACCCTGTCGCATTCGGTGACACGAACTGCATGCTGCCATCCAGGATACCGCCCTGGATATTAAACGCCGCTCGCACAATGGAAGCGGGATTTAAACTGGAATCCCCTCTTCCCGGGACTGGCACCTCGCCATAAAGACCAGCCAATCCATAAGTGAAGTTCAGGGGCCTGGTATCGTCAATACTGTCGAGGTAGCCGGCGATGGCACTTTGATCGATGCCGGGTGCCTTCCCCAGATACACATCAATCACCTGTTCCAGACTGGGCTTTGGCGCAATAACCCAGGTGCTGGCATTCAATCGCGCCACATACAAGCCGTTGTCTGTTATTACCTGTAGTGAAAAACCTCCGTATTCCCCGCCGCTCTCGATTTCCACATCATCAAGTAAAACGTCCCCGGTGCTCTTGTCGATATCAGCCAACAGAATGTATTCATCGCCGGCCACTGTGGCCTGGGCCAGGATCCACCGCTGCGCACTGCGCACCAGGTCCAATGGGTCACTGTAATAACGCAATATATCGAAAGGAATGTGGCGCCAGGGAGCCTCGGCATCATGCAACTCCTGCAGCCATTGCGCATCCGCTTCTTCCAGGTCGCTGGACACCTGTAGAAAACCCCGGGTCGATGATGGCAACAGCTCCAGCAGTACTATTTTCGCACCCTGATCAGTGGAATCAGAACCGTCGCTGCAAGCGACCAAGAAGCCCAAAAGGGCTGCCATAGTGACAGCCAGATAGTACCGGTGACTCGATAGAGGGACCATATTTTTCATGTTCTACGCCATTATATTTATGGTAGGGAATAGAAACCCAAAACATAGAGTATAGGCGGTACGGGCGCACAAACATTGATAGCGGTGAAAAAAATCAGCGCCTGTTGGAAGATCTCACTATTAGTCAGCCACTTGCGGATGGGCATCAATAGCGAGACCAAGCGCCTTTTCCATTAACCAACGCGCCTGTCCAGCATAGGCATAGACACAGGCGTGCAGGGCAGCGTCCTGCCAATTTTCAACGGAGCAGCTAGCCGAATATTCCTCGAATGTTGCCAGCGCTCGCACCAGGTCAGTGATATGCCGCGGACATTCACAATCCACGGCGCTTTGCAGCTTTCTGGCGGCGGTCAGTTCTGACTCGCTATAAACACGTGATTTTACCTGTACCAGTTCTCCCAGATTGCCAGATCCCGCACTGGAAGCCTTTTCCGCACCGGTTCGCGTCAGGTGAAATGCAAGAAAAGCAGGATCCGGGGGAAAGACTGAGGCCTTGTACCCGCTGTGTTCAAGTTGCTGCAACCAGCGTGCGCTGCCAAACCGATGCAGCACCAAAATATTCTCTGTGCCGAATAACTCTTTCAGGGAGGATAATTTTTCCAGGGTTGCGGCGCCCAGGGTCCCGCATTCCACCACCAGTCCATCCACATCACCGGGGTTTTCCAGCAGGCCAGTGTCCAGTTCAGCCAACGAACAGGGCGCAAGGCGGGCGTCGATATTTACCAGGCACCCCTGATGCTCTTCGAGCCAATCACACAAGGCATCACCAAGGAAGACAATACGCGGCTTGGCCTCAGGGATTTCGCCTTTACGGGATCCACCATGCGTTTTCAACAACATCTCCAGGGTACGACGCTCGGAGGTGGCAATCTCGCCTATGCGTGTTCCTGAGGACACCAGTGCTGACACCAACTGCAAATGCTCAAGATCCGCCTGCGTATATTGACGCCTTCCCGATGCGGATTTATGGCTGGCGCCCAGATCGTATCGCCTTTCCCAGACGCGCAGCGTATCCGGTTTCACCCCAGTCAGCCTGGCTACAGTACCAATACCGTACAAAGGCCGTGACTCTAATTGAATGCTTCCCATGTTTTTCTCCTGGTCTGAGCTAGGAGTTACGGCTTATTCCGTCAAATGGATGTGTTGACCAGATTATGACCTGATTTTTGCCGGACAAAACGCCTCGTTTCTGGTCAGTACCCAGCAGCGAGGCGTATACACATGACAGTTAAGGAGGATCCATCAATGACCGAGACCACTGCAAGAAATGATGACCCAGCACTCGAATGGACCTTTGCCAATGCTCGACAATATTCCCTGCTCTGTGCTGATGAGGAGCGGGCGGTCGATAAGCAGAAATGGCTGGCCATTAAACGCCTGCAAGACCTTCTGGCCGCCAACCTGGCCAGCAGGGCATACCTGGCACAGTGGGCGACCAATCTTGTGGAGAACCCTCCTGGCCTGGATAAGTTCCTGATCAAGGAACACTATTACCTGTTAAGAAGAGAGCAGGCAGACTATCAGGCAGGGGGCAAATGCCATGAGTCCCTGCTACAACTGCGTGAGAATTTTATGGGATTCGATGGCCACAGCAATATCTGCTCGACATTACAGGCCATGGATTTGCAGGGGCCACTGGTCGTGGGCATGGCTGAAATCGTCTTACAGGAAGAACAACCTCGCGGCGTAGCTGCGGCTCTCAGTTACTGGCATGCTTGCTGGCTGACCGCACCCACTTTTGCAACTGAACCACAAGATAGAGAGCATCGGCACAGACTGCGAGAGCAACTGACAGCCTACTATCAAGCACGGGACAAACTGGTCAATCATAACTTGCGACTGGTTTTTTCAATTGCCGGGCACATGAAAGGGCGGGGCCTACCCTACCGGGACCTGATACAGGATGGTGTAGTCGGCCTGATTCGTGCCGCTGAGAAATTCCAATACCAGAAGGGCTACCGCTTTAGTACCTACGCCTATAACTGGATAAAACAGGCTACCCGACGCGCCAACGATGACCTTGGCGCTATCATACGCTACCCGGCTCACGTCAATGAACAGATATCCCGCATGCATAGGGAACGTAGCAGTTACCGCAGTACCCACGGCAGGGAACCCGGAACAGAGTTCCTTGCCCAGCGTCTGGATATAGACGCCAACACTCTGGAAAAATTGCGCCAGGTGGGCAATCTTGCAGTGTCGACTGATCAACCAATATTCAGCTCAGAGGAGGGCCCCGATCTGGGAGAAACTATTGCTGGCGGTCCATTTGATTCACCTTCCAGAAGTTCAGAACAGGCGTCACTGCATCGCTGCCTGATGGAGAGAATCGCTATCCTGGAACCAGCCGAGCAGCGTGTTGTTGTAAACCGCTGGGGCCTGCAGCGATCATCACCTCAGTCCAGAGCAGACGTTGCAAGACAAATGAATGTGTCCACCGAGTGGGTTCGGCAATTGGAGGCTAGCGCACTGGCTAAACTGGGTCAGGACAATCAGGTAGTGGGTGCGTATAGGGATCACGCAGATTTAGAGAGCTGACTCTTGCACAGCGAAACTTTCACAAGTAACGTTCCCGGCAACAGGAGGCACACAGTGGCAAAGCGCAGCGCCGCAACCTGGTATGAGGCGCATTCAGTACACTGCCGCCAATGCTGCCTCTATTTCCCGATAAGCAAACTCGAACCCGGCTTTCTCCAGCCGCTCGGGCACCACACGTTGGCCGTTGAGCAGTAATTCCTCCGCCATCTCCCCAACCATCAGTTTCATCAACGGCCCCGGCACCCCGGCAGTAAGGAAAGTTCGGTGGTGGGCCTTGAGCGACTGGCACAACTGTCTTCCCGTCACTGGTTCCGGCGCGGTGATATTAAATGGCCCCTGCAGGTCTTCACGCTCCAGCAGGAAGAGCATGGCCGCAACTACGTCTTTGCGATGCACCCAACTCAACCACTGCCTGCCTGAACCCAGCCAGCTGGCGATGCCCAAGCGAAAAGACTTGTCCATCTCCGCCAGCGCACCACCGTCACTATCGAGCACAACACCCAGGCGCAACAGGCAAACCCGCGTGCCCACCTCCTGCGCTTCGCTGGCCAGCGCTTCCCAGTCACTGCATAGTTGCTGCGCAAAACCTTCGTTTATGGCGGCTGACTCATTCAGCCTGTCATCCCCGTGGTGGCCGTAATAGCCGATAGCGCTGGCGTTCAGCAGCACAGACGGTGGCCTATGCAGTCGCCTGATTAGATCGAGCACGGCAGCCGTGGTTAACATGCGGCTGGCAATTACCTCTCGTTTATAGCGCTCAGTCCAGCGATGAGCGGCCAATGATGCGCCCGCCAGGTTGATGACGCCATCAATGGCTTCATTGTCCGGCAGTTCCTCAAGGGAAGTGACGAAGCGGCAGCGTGCGCTATCCTCCCTCGACTGCCTGCTTAGCACCACAACTTCCGCCCCCCTGCCGAGCAGGGACTCCAGCAGCGCAGTGCCGATAAATCCTGTACCTCCAGTCACCAGTAACCGCATTGGCTATTCTCCTTACCTAAGTGCTTAATGTACGTCGGTGAAGCACAGTGGATCAGATTATCATCCAGGCAATCCTACCGGCTTATCACAGCGTATAATGTTGTCATGGACAGTTTTGAGTCAGATGTGCGCAAATTATCACTATTTCTGGAGACTCACCCCAGGACGGTCGTGTTAACCGGAGCAGGGGTGAGCGCCAGTTCGGGAATACCCACCTACCGGGATAGCAAGGGCTCCTGGCTGCCGGATAAACCTATCGACCACCAGTCGTTTCTGAACGATGAGCGAATTCGAAGACGCTATTGGGCGCGATCCTGGCATGGCTGGCCTGTAATTAGGGATGCCATACCAAACACCGCCCATATCGCCCTGGCAAAACTTGAGCGACTGCGCCACATCGACCTGTTAATCACCCAGAACGTGGACCGCCTGCACCAGCGAGCTGGCAGCCGCAACGTCATCGATTTGCATGGCAGGTTGGACCGTGTCCAGTGCCTCAAATGTGAGAGCTTGCACAGCCGGGATGCTATCCAGCAACAGCTCGATTCCAATAATCACCGTGAACACCACACAGCCCATAGGCCGCGACCGGATGGCGATATGGATACAATGGAACACGTGCAAGGTGATCTTGTCCTACCCTGCTGTCCAGCCTGCGGTGGAGACTTGATGCCAGATGTGGTGTTCTTCGGCGGCAATGTGCCCAAAACGCGGGTGGCAGAGTGCATGCAGGCCCTGGACAATGCGGATGCGCTAGTGGCAGTGGGCAGCTCACTCATGGTTTATTCAGGGTTTCGTTTCTGCCGCCGGGCCAGCCAGAGGGGAATACCCCTGCTCATCATCAACCCTGGCATTACCCGCGCCGACTCACTCGCCCGAATAAAGCTCAATGCAGAGGCGGGCCCGTTGTTGCAAAGCGCCTTGAACCGCATGTCATGACTGCGGCCGGGTACTGGCACTGCTACTGTTACTATGTCATTCGCTCGCGATAATCCCAGGTGAACAGTCGCACCGGTTCGATGGTAATCAATACCTCGTCAGCCGCTCGAGAGAGCAACCACTTCCCCAGGCTTGACTCAGTGCCTCCCAGGTAGCGTTGCAACATCTCAGTCAGCACTACACCGTCGGCATCTGATCCAAGGCTGGCCACTCCCTGCCCCCTCACGCCGCAATAGGGCGGCGTATTGGTCGAAACTTCGAAGCCCACCCGACCAGATTGCTCGAGTAACCCTACCAATTGAGAAGAGCGATGGGAGACGCAGCGAAACTTGTCGTCGTCATAGCCATACCAGACAGAAACCACCCTGGGAAAATCATCCTCACCAATACAGGCAACGCGCAGGGGAAAGAGACTGTCCTGCAAGAAAGAATCGACCTGCTGCTGGGTCCAGGGACCTTTCAAAATCGCGGACATAGGCTGTAAACTCCGAAAAGACGTTTTCCAGAAGCATATACTGCTGATGTCCCAAAGACAAAAAAAAGGCCCGCGGCAAAAGCCGCGGGCCATAGGGACCTGGATGGAGCTGGAAATAATTAGGCGCTCGGGGAAAGATTGCCATGACACTTCATCCTGTCAAATATTACGTCGGCAAACTACAATCAGATCATAGTATCAGCACACTTTTTAAAGAAAGATCCCAGGCCTACGGCTGACAGGTGAGCCAATGCCCGTGGGCAAGCGTAACTATGTTCACAATCCCCCGCGCCTCCAAGCACCTGGACACCGACTTGTCATGAGCAATCCCACGATAACGTGCACCGCGCCAGAGTCCAGGCTTGCTGCAACCTCGAACGCCAGCAATGCCGGCAATGGCTATTCGCCCGCGAACGCGCCTCCTGCTGGAGTTAATTTCCTGTGACAACACCGGTAATCTATTGGTTTCGGAACGATTTGCGCCTATCAGATCTGCCGGGGTTCAACGCAGCAGTTGCCACCGGGCAGCCGCTTATTGCCTGCTATGTCCTCGACGATGAGACCCCGAGAGAATGGCAAGCGGGGGGGGCCAGCCGGTGGTGGCTACACCACGCCCTGTCAGCTTTGGCGGCGGAACTGCGTTCTCTTGGCGGCACACTGCTGATCCGTCGCGGCCCAGCGCAGAGAGAAATTCCCACACTGGCAGAGGCAACGGGCGCCTCGGCGGTGTACTGCAGCCGCAGCTACGAACCCTGGGCTAACGCATTGGAAAAAGACCTTTTTCAACAGCTCTCCTCCCGGGAAGTGGCACTGAAGCGCTATGGGGGCACCCTGCTTTTTGAGCCTGACACCATCGCTAACCAGGCTGGCAAGCCCTTCAGGGTATTCACTCCATTCTGGAAAACCTGCAGGCGCCAAACCCCACCGGATGCACCACTGCCACCGCCAGCGAAGCCAGTATTCCACCCGCTTGCGGGTGCTGGACTCAATCCTGAAGATCTTGCGCTACTGCCACGCAAACCCAACTGGGCAGCCCATTGGAGCGAGTTATGGCAACCGGGCTCAGCGGGCGCACAACACTCACTGCAGCGCTTTCTCAAATCCGCCCTTGATGACTACGATGAATCGCGCAACCACCCCGACCGCGAAGCCACCTCCCGCCTTTCTCCCCATCTGCATTTCGGCGAATTGTCCCCACGACAACTGTGGCACGCGATTCACCAGCATTGTGCCGAGCAGCCAGGCCTGGAGCACCAGCGCGACAAATTCCTGTCGGAACTGGGCTGGCGGGAGTTCAGCCATCACCTGATGCATCATTTCCCCACCATGGTAGACCAGCCGTTCAAGCCGCAGTATGAGGCTTTTCCCTGGATTGGCACTGCGGATAACCTGCTCGCCTGGCAACAGGGCCGCACTGGCTACCCTATTATTGATGCCGGGATGCGCGAGCTATGGCATACCGGCTACATGCACAACCGGGTACGGATGATCGCCGCCTCCTTCCTTACCAAGCATCTACTGATACCCTGGCAGGCCGGCCAACGCTGGTTCTGGGACACACTGGTCGATGCGGACCTGGCCAACAACAGCTGCGGCTGGCAATGGGTGGCGGGCAGCGGCGCTGATGCGGCGCCCTACTTCCGCATTTTTAACCCCACGCTGCAGGGCACCAGGTTTGATAAAGCCGGTGATTACGTACGCCACTGGGTGCCGGAACTGGCAGCAATGCCCGCCAGGTACATCCACGAACCCAGTACCGCTCCAGCACAGGTACTGGCACAGGCACAGGTAGTACTCGGGGACAACTATCCCCTGCCCATCGTGAACCACAAGGCCGCCCGCGCAGCGGCCCTTGCAGCGTATGCATCATTGAAAACCTGAAGTCTGGGCAGTTCGCTTTACCCGGGCTGAAAAACGCCTGTAACAATGACCTGGGTTAATGACTCTCGCTTTTTTCTGGGCACAGCCCCCATCAAGCTGGCACCGACCCAGACGATAGCCTAAGGTAATGGTCGGCAATGCGACGAAGATAAGCCCGCACCAGAGCAATAGGATGAGCGAAAAACACCTCTATCTTTCCCTGATTCCCCAGGCCCTGCTGGCGTCCATGCTGCCACCTGAGGAATTTGGCGCCTATTACGCCACCGGAACCCGGGTGCACAGTCAGGGAGAGGCTCTGTTCTTCGAGCTGGACCCTGACTTTCGCTCCGACGACTTCCCTTTTTCCATCGTCGATGAGCGCTGTGTGCCCCACCCCGATGGACGGCCAAGAAAATCGGTTTACCTCAGTATCTACCGGGTTCTGTCACGCATTCCCGTCGCCGCCCTGGGCAATCTCCACCTGGTGACCAGCGACGGCCAGACCCTGCAGCTGGAACGCAGCGACTATGCGGCGCCAGCACCGACGGGACTGCACCTGTACCAGGAATTCTGTCCTATAACCCCCATGGTCGTGAGCAAAC
>CBDTVJ010000140.1:0-8991 GCA_965363655.1 uncultured Halieaceae bacterium
GCCAGTAATGCACGGCGTGGGAGCTGATGCAGAAATGGCCCTTGAGGTGCACGGCCATGATGGTGTCCCACTCTGCTTCGGTCATTGATGCGAACATGCGGTCGCGATTGACCCCGGCGTTGTTCAGTACGATGTGCAGATCGCCGAAGCTGTCGATGGCCTGTTTGACGGCATTCAGGCTGTCGTCGTAGTTGGTTATGTCGGAGCTGTTGACGATTGCCTTGCCACCGGCTGCGGTGATTTCATCTACCACGGCCTGGGCGGCTTGCTGGTTGATGTCATTGACTACTACGGCACAGCCTTCGGAGGCGAATACCCTGGCGTGTGCGGCGCCGAGGCCGCCGCCGGCTCCGGTGATGATTGCTACTCGTCCTTCCAAAATTCCACTCATCTTTATTCCCTCAACTTTACTTCGACTACTGGTGGTTTTGATTAGTTCGTTGTCGCGCCGGGTGACTGCCAGTGCTTGTCCGGACTCGCCGTGAACCCATCCATGGGGGCTCGAGGCGCGCGTCCTTGCGCGCCACGGTCCGGACAAGCACTGTCAGTCACCCGACGCTGGCATCGCAGAATTTCAGGCAGCGAGCCAGTTAAAACTTTCCTCGATCTGGGAGGCGCAGCGGCCGCTGCGCCTCCCATAGAACGCGAAATATTACAGACGCTCCAATATCGTTACGTTGGCCTGGCCACCACCCTCACACATAGTCTGCAGCCCATACTTACCGCCACTGCGCTCCAACTCGTGCAGCAGGGTTGTCATCAGTTTGGTACCGGAAGCACCCAGTGGATGCCCCAGGGAAATCGCACCACCGTTAACGTTGGTTTTCTCAATGGGGTAACCGGTTTCCATCAACCAGGCCATGGGCACGGAGGCAAAGGCTTCGTTGATTTCCACCAGGTCGATGTCTTCCAGTTTCATGCCGGATTTTTTCATGGCGTATTCAGTTGCAGGGATGGGCGCGGTCAGCATCCAGATCGGGTCGGCGGCGCGTACGCTCATGTGCACGATGCGCGCACGCGGCGTGAGGTTGTAACGCTTCAACGCTTCTTCAGACACGACCAATACAGCTGAGGAACCGTCGCAGGTCTGGCTGGAAACAGCCGCGGTGATCGTGCCGCCTTCCATCAGCGGCTCCAGCTCGGCCATTTTCTCCATGGAGGTATTGCGCGGAGTCTCGTCCATGGTGACACCATTGAGGGGCTCGATTTCACGGTCCAGGCGACCTTCTGCAATGGCGGCCAGCGCGCGAGTGTGGGAACGCAGGGCAAACTCTTCCATCTGTTCGCGGGAAATCTCCCACTTGTCTGCAATCATTTGCGCGGACGTGAACTGTGAGGGCGGCGTCGCACCATAGCGGGCTACCCAACCCTGGCTGCCAGAGAATGGATCGGGGAAGCCCATAGGCTGGGCGGCGATCATGGCTGAGGAAATAGGGATTTGAGTCATGGTCTGGACACCGCCGGCGATGACCACGTCATTGACGCCGGACATGATGGCCTGGGCGGCGAAGTGCACTGCCTGCTGGGAGGAACCGCACTGGCGATCAATGGTAGTGCCGGGCACCACATCGGAGAGACCGGCCGCCAGCCAGCACGTGCGCGCAATATCACCGGCCAACGGGCCGATGGTGTCGACACAACCGAACATAACGTCATCGTATTGGTCGTCGGGAATACCGTTGCGGTCAACCAGCGTCTTCAGTACGTGGGCACCCAGGTCAGCCCCGTGCACATCGGAGAGGCCGCCTTTGCGGCGACCGGTGGGTGAACGTACTGCGTCTACGATATAGGCATCTGCCATGGTTGTTTCCTCTTTATATCACTAAGTATCTAATTGGGTCTGTATAAAGGTGCTTATGCGAAAGTGGCGCCGGCACCCAGCGCCGCACCCTCGGCAAAAATTCTCTCGCCCACACGGGACTTGTGAAAACCCGCATCGCCCCAGGTATTGGCCAGGGCCCAGGCTTTCTTCATAAAAATATGCAGATCCACTTCCCAGGTGTAGCCCATAGCGCCGTGGACCTGCACGCTGTTCTTGGCTGCGAGGTTGGCCGCTTCACAGGCAACCAGCTTGGCGTGGGATACCGCATGGGCGGCCACTTCCTGCCCGTTGGCAATGGCATACGCAGCGCGATGTGTAGGTGCCTTGGCATACTCCAGACCAACAGCAACATTGGCCATATGGTGTTTGACCGCCTGGAAACTGCCGATTGGCTTGCCGAACTGCTGCCGCTCGCTGGTGTATTGCACTGAAAGGTCGATCATGCGCTGGGCCAGGCCCAGGGCCTGGGCGGCACAGGCCAGGGCACCGCGATTCAATGCGGCATCAAGCAGTTGCTTCGCTTGTGCGCCATTTGCGATCGCCGCAGCATCGGCGGCAATTTCCACGGCATACAATTTCCGCGAGGGATCAACCGACTCATTGTGGCGTAAAGTCACCTGTTCCTGAGTAACGGCGTACAGCGAATCCCCCTTCTGTAGTAGCAGTAGGTCCGCCACATGGGCGTCTTCCACCAGCAGGTTCTGCTCCAGTCCTACCGCGACCCGCGCCTCACCGGCAGCGATCTTTGGTAACCACTGAGCAGCCAGCTCGCCGCCAATCTCCCGCAACATAGGGACAGCGACTAATACGGTATGCACCAGCGGTTCAGGCAGGGCCACGTAGCCGCACTCCTGCGCCAGCAGCACGAAATCCAGTTCACTCATGCCCAGGCCACCGTGCTCTTCGGGTACGGTCATCCCGGTCAAGCCCAGCTCCGCCAGTTGACTCCACAATTCGCTGTCGCGTCCGCTGTCGGTTTCCCAACTGGCGCGAATGCGCTCGGGCGTCACTTCATTCAACAAGAAATCCCGCACGGAATCCTGGAACAGCAACTGGTCTTCAGTAAAGGTAAAATCCATAAACTAAGCGTCCTTCCTTTATCTGGGCATTCCCAGCATTCTTTCAGCGATGATATTGCGCTGCACCTCATTGGTTCCGGCATAGATAGGACCGGATTGCGCGAACAGCCAGCCGTCCAGCCAGCTGCCAACTCCCTGCGCATCCGGTGCATGGGGCAACAGCTCGGCGCGGGCTCCCAGAATACTCATGGCGGTAGCGTGCATGTTCTGGTCCAGCTCCGACCAGAAGATTTTATTGGTGGAGGATTCGGCACCGATCTTACCGCCCTTGTTGAGACGGCAGGCCGTCTGGTATGTCGTCAGGCAATAGCTCTCGGCATCCAGGTAGGCGCGAATAACGGCGTCCTTCACCGCAGGATCACTATCGGCTGACGCGCGATTGGCGGTATACAATTCCACCAGGCGGCGAGCCGTTTCCTGGAAGCGTGCCGGCGAGCGCAGCATCAAGCCACGCTCAAAGCCCGCTGTCGCCATAGCAACACTCCAGCCAGCGCCTTCATCGCCGAGGCGGTTTGCAACGGCCACCTCAACATTGTCGAAGAAAATTTCCGCAAAACCTGGCAAGCCGTCCAATTGGGGAATCGGACGCACGGTGATACCGGGGGTATCCAGCGGCACCAGGATAAAGGTCAAACCACGATGACGCTCGGAGTCCGGGTCGGTACGGAACATACCAAAGCACCAGTCCGCCCAGACTGCCCGGGTGGACCAGGTCTTCTGGCCGTTGATGATGTACTTGTCACCCTCGAGCTTCGCAGTAGAGCGGATCGCCGCCATATCAGAACCGGCATTGGGCTCGGACCAACCCTGGGCCCAGACTTCTTCACCGTTGGCCATCTTCGGCAGGATGCGCGCCTTCTGTTCTTCAGTGCCGTATTCCATCAGGGTCGGACCCAGCAGGAAGATACCGTTCTGGTTCACCCGCAGAGGGGCACGCACGCGGTAATACTCTTCCTCGAAGATCAGCCATTCGATCAGGTCGCAACCGCGCCCGCCCAGTTCTTCCGGCCAGGTCACCATGCCCCAGCGCCCCTTGTTGAGGGTTGCTTCCCATTCGCGGTGCTGTAGAAAGCCCTCCGCAGTATCAAAGGTCTGTAGTGGTTCAGCGGGTGCATTGGCCGCCAGCCAGCTGCGTACTTCCTCGCGAAAGGCCTGCTGTTGTTCTGTAAAGGCGAGATCCATCAATCAGTCCTCAAAACTTGGCGTCGCGTTTTTCGATAAAGGCATCGCGGGTTTCCTGGGAATCACCTACGGTGTAGGCCTCCAGGGTAAAGCCCTGCTCCCAGCGGTACTTGTCTTCCAGGTTGCCGTCCTCGATGCCCGTTAGCGCCTCCTTGGCCAGCTTGACCATGGCCGGAGACTTCTCGGCGATCTTTCCGGCGATCTCGCGAGCAGTGGGCAACAACTGATCCAGCGGCACAACTCTCTCTACCGCGCCCAGGCGATAGGCTTCCTGTGCGTCAATAAATTCACCGGTGAAATACATATAGCGAACCTTCTGCACCGGGAACATACGCTGCAGGTGTGCTCCACCGCCCATGGCGCCACGGTCGATTTCCGGCACGCCAAAGCGCGCGCAGTCGGAGCACAGAATAATGTCCGCCGCGCCCGCCATACCGATACCGCCGCCCAATACAAAACTGTGCAGCGCCACGATTACCGGCTTGGGGTTGCGATGGATAGCCCTGAAGGTTTCGTAATTGCCTTTGTTCACGTCGACAATTTTGCTGGAATCGGCAGCCAGCTCCTTGATGTCCACGCCAGCACAAAAACCCTTGCCCGCAGCTGCGACAATAATGACGCGTACTTCGTCGTTAACGCCAAGAGCGTCAATTTCATCGGCAATGGCAAACCAGCCTGCGCTGTCAAAGGCGTTGACCGGAGGGTGATCGAGAATCATCTCGGCTATGCCATTTTCGATAGTGATTTTAAAAGGCTTGGACATGGTATCGCTCCTAGGCATTCTCTGTGACGCGCAGCGCCAGCAGAGCGAGGCGCTGTTCGGCCTCTTCTACAATGGAATTAATCAGGTTTTCGCAGGACAGCAGCTCGTCAATAACACCCGCCACCTGGCCGGATGGAAGTACACCGCGTGCGGGCTCTCCATCTACCATGGCTTTCTGGATAATCATGGGAGCGTTAGCAGACATGATGGCTTGCGCGGCTGTCATATCATCGTCCTTGCTCATGGCGATGGCAGATTTCAACAGGCTGAAGAATGTCGCACCCGTATGCTGGCGAAAGGCCAGGCCATTACGCATGGCAATGAACAGTTTGCGCAGGGTGCTAGCTTTTTCCAGCTCGCTGAGTAACTCATTCATGATCATGCGCTGCGGCAAACCATCCATGGCTTTGGACACAATAATCTCGCCCGGGTTTTTGCAATCGACATAACGCTGCAACGTTTCGCGGGGCACCGGACTCTCTTCGGTCATCAAAAAACGCGTGCCCATGGCAATGCCGTCAGCGCCCCAGGACAGCGCCGCCAACAGGCCGCGACCATCCTTGAAACCACCGGCAGCTGCCACCGGCACCTTGTCACCCACCGCGTCAACCACTTGTGGGATCAGTAGGGTCGTAGGAATGGCACCGGTGTGACCGCCGCCCTCCCCGCCCTGCACGGTAACGGCATCAGCGCCCAGTTCCACAGCCTTGATAGCGTGCTTGGGCAAACCAACAGTAGGCATACAAACCACGCCAGCGTCCTTGAGTTTGTTGATGAACTCAGGGCCGGGAGAACGGGAGTAGCTCACGGCACGCACACCGTGGCGAATGACCATATCGACGACGTCCGCCGCATTGGGCTGGTACATGTGAAAGTTCACACCGAACGGTTTATCGGTGAGCTCCTTCACCCGCAGGAGGTCGCGCTCCATTTCGTCGGCTGGAATGGTCGCTCCCGCCAGGAAACCGAAGCCCCCCGCGTTACAGCTACCCGCCACCATTTTGGGATCTGCAACCCAGCCCATGGCGGTTTGTATGATGGGATACTTGCAGCCCAGCAATTCGGTTAATCGCGTTTCTAACATTTTTCAGTCTCCAATCAGGAGCGATCCCCTGCGGGGTTGTCCTTGATCTGGTACGCCCGCTGATTGTGCGGATCCATGGCGGCAATAATATCCAGTTGCTCCTGTGTGGGCCCCGCAGTGGTGGGCACCTCAGCGGGAACATGAACGGGGTAACCGGTATTTTCCTGCACCTGTTCGGCGGTAATCCCCGGGTGCAGTGACACCAGGCGCACCTGGTGATCCGGACCGCCAAAGTCCAGCACACACAGGTCGGTCACGACCAGGCGAATATCGATATCGTCCAGGCTGTGGCCCTTGGGCAATCGCCCGGGGTTATAGCCGATGGAGGACACAAAATCACACTCGCCGCCCATGAACACCCGGGTATTGTGGCCGGGTACAAAGAAACTGTTAGGGTGCGAAATGGAGTTGCCCGGGAAACCGCGGGCTCCCAACATCATTACCTTGGGCTTGTCGTAAGTGCCACCCAGGGCCGAGGTATTGGACTGGCCGTACTTGTCGATCTGGGTCGGGCCCAGCATGGCGTGACGCCTGCCGCTCCAGACATTGTCGAAGATGCGCGAAAAACCCATCCATGTCTCGGTGGCGGGTACAAAGTCAGCGTCACGCTTACCGATCGGGTTCGGCTCGCTTAATAGCCAGGCTTCTGAATCTGTCATCATCAGATCCTGGTTGGTGGTCTTCATGGCGAGGCTGGCCGCCAGGCGGGGAATCACGCCAATACCGGTGGCCAGTACTTCGCCTTCATCGGCGAATGCCTGGCTGGCTGCGACGATACACAGTTCGGCCAGGGTGTAATCAATTGTTGCTGTCATGGTGCTGGTCTCCGTGGCCGATTAGTAGGTGGGCAGTTCGATGGCGCGAATGGCGTCGAGGCCGCCGACATTCTGCTGGTACTCCTCCTCGGAGGCGCCCAGGAACTGGTCGAAATAGCCCTGGATACCGGTCTCTTCCTTGGCGGAGGCGGTGTACGCCTTGAAGTGCGGTACATCGAAGCCATAAGCGGGGCTGCAGGATGTGGGGTGAGCACCACCGGGAATGGGTACCACACCCGTGGTCATGGAACGCTCCCAGTGCACCATGCGCGCCTGCGCGGGGTCGTGAAAGAATTCTGTGTCGACCAGCTCATCACAGGACACGAAGGTCTTGTCCGCAGCGCGGGCATACCAGTCATCCATGTAGTGATCGGCACCGGCGATCTGGCAGACGCCGCGAGCATCGGCCCTGTCCGCGTGAATCAGGGACACGTCCAGCTTGAGCGCCGGCATCGCCACCCACTCCTTATCATCATAGGGGCTGTCGATCACTTTAATATCAGGGTTCTTGCTGATGATGTCCGTACCCAGACCAACCTCGGTGGGGATAAAAGGCAGACCCCAGGCGGCGGCGCGCAGGCCCAGCAACATCATGCCCTCGTCGATTTCCATGACTTCAATGGCGCCGGTCTGGCGGGCCTGGCGGAAGTAGGGCTCAAGGGGAATGAAATCCAGCGAGACAAAGGCGAACACCACTTTCTTTACCTTGCCCGCCGCGCACAACATACCGACATCGGCGCCACCGTAGGACACAATGGTCAGGTCCTTCACATCAGAACGCAGAATTTCGCGGATGAGCGCCATAGGCTTGCGCCGGGGGCCCCATCCACCAATACCGATGGTCATACCATCTTCAAGTTGCGCAACGACTTGTGCCGCTGTCATTTGCTTGTTCATCCTCTGCTTCCTTTTCTAGCTTACGATCCGCGCCATGCGGTAATCGTGTTTGATGAAATTGACACCGAGGGTGCTCTGCGTACCGCGCACACCCTCGATTCCGCTGATCCGTTGGTGCACAAACTCGGCCAGGTGTTCCGCGTTGCGTACCATGGTGATGGCCAGAATGTCGGAACGCCCCAGCATCACACCGACAAAACCCAGCTCGGGTATGTCGGCCAGTGTTTCTGCCACAGCCCGGGTCTGGCCGCTGCGCTCGACTTCTATCCAGATGTAGGCCAGGGCCGCATCCTTGAAACGATCGATGTTGGTTACCGCGGTGATGCGGATGAGCTTTTCTTCTTCCATGCGTTTCACACGCGCACGGACTGTACCTTCGGTTACACCAAGCTGCTCCGCGATTTCGCGATTGCTCACCCGCGCATCGCGCGACAAACGCTCGACGATGGCACGATCCGCCTGGTCCAGGTTACGTCGCATGAAAGGGCACCCAATCAGGCTGGTTCTTCAGTACGTCCAATGCCAGGGCCGGTGTCAGCCGTCGCACGCCGGGCATGGCGCCCAGCTTGCAGGTAATGAGTTCGTTAAGGGCTGCCTGATCTTCCGCAACCACCAAAATTTCTACGTCGTGGGTGCCCACCACCACGTTGACCGAGAACACTTCGTGAATCTTGGCCATGTCACGGGCCACCGCCTCGGGAGGACGGCCTTCAACCTGCACGCCGATAGCCAGCAACATGCCATAGCCGGCCGCTTCGATATCCGTTACCGCCACCACGCGCATAGTGTTCGATTCTTCCATACGGCGAACGCGCGTCCGCACCGTGTTTTCAGCGATATCCAACTGCCGGGCTATCGCGCGGTAGGCCATGCGCCCGTCTTCGCGCAACAGGTCAATGATCGCCTGGTCGATCTCGTCGAGATCGATCAGCGCAGGGGATGGGCTGGGGGACAGGTCGTTCACTGCGATAACTCCGGCAGCGCAGCCAATGCCGCCTTGTCTACTTTGCCGCCGGCGTTCATGGGCAGCTCATCGAGAAAAATAACTGCGCGGGGTACCTTGTAGTTGGCCATCTGCTCGCGCGACCATTCGATCACCGCAGCTGCATCCAGTTGCGCGTCCGCCTCGGCCACCAGATAGGCCCTGGCTACCTCGCCCATGCGCTCATCCGCTATACCGATTACCGCGGCCCGCGCCACGCCGGGCATATTACAGAGTATATTTTCGATCTCCGCCGGGTAGCAGTTGAAGCCTCCGACAATGAACATTTCCTTGATGCGGCCGGTAATGCGCAGGTAACCGTCCTCGTCCATCACGCCGACGTCACCGGTCTTGAGCCAGCCATCAG
>CBDTVJ010000141.1:0-8936 GCA_965363655.1 uncultured Halieaceae bacterium
CCATGGCAGTAAAAATCGTACCCAAGGAAGAGATGCTGGACGCGATTGGCACCAAGTTCGAGCCCGGCGCGTGGATCGAAGTGACCCAGGACCGGATCAATACGTTCGCCGATTGCACCGAGGACCACCAGTTCATCCACGTGGACGAGGAAGCGGCCAAAAATACACCTTTCGGTGGCACTATCGCGCATGGTTTCCTGACATTATCCCTACTGACTAAAATGGCAGAGGGTAACGGTATCATCCCTGAGAATGTCGTCATGGGGCTGAACTACGGTTTCGACAAGGTGCGCTTTCTGGCACCTGTGGCCTCGGGTAAGCGCGTGCGCTCCAATGCTGTGGTAGCTGATATCACACGCAAGGATGAAAATCGTTTTCTGGTCAAGCAGGCTATCTCAGTCGAGATCGAGGGTGAGGAAACTCCCGCGCTGATCGCAGAGTGGTTGACCATGGTTATCGCGGGCTAAACAGGCCGATCGTTTCATTTATACAGTTAGAGGATTTCAGTAATGTCTATTCGTTATGATGACAAAGTTGCCATTGTTACCGGTTCTGGCGGTGGTCTGGGTCGCTGTCACGCTATTGAGCTGGCCAAGCGCGGTGCCAAGGTTGTGGTTAATGATCTCGGCGGCGGCGTCGATGGTTCCGGTGCCGGTTCTGAAGCTGCCCAGGCTGTAGTAGCAGAGATCGAAGCGCTCGGTGGTGAGGCTATCGCCAACGGCGCCAACGTAGCCAAGTACGACGAAGTAGAGGCTATGGTCAAGCAGGCCATGGACAAGTGGGGGCGGATAGACATCCTGGTCAACAACGCAGGTATCCTGCGTGACAAGAGCTTTGTCAAAATCTCACTTGAAGATTTTAAACTGGTGCTGGATGTACACCTGATGGGTAGTGTCAACTGTACCAAGGCCTGCTGGCAAATTATGCGTGAGCAGGCTTACGGCCGCGTTGTGGTGACCACCTCTTCTTCCGGCCTGTACGGCAACTTTGGCCAGTCCAACTACGGTAGTGCGAAGATGGGCGTTATCGGCTTGATGAACACGTTGGCCCAGGAAGGTGCGAAGTACAACATTAACATCAATGCCCTGGCGCCTACTGCCGGTACCCGCATGACAGAAGGTCTTATTCCTGAAGAAGCTTTTGCACTGCTGACACCCGAAACAGTAACCCCTGCGGTGCTGTACCTGGTTAGCGAAGACGCACCTACCCGCACCATTATGTCGGCCGGTGCAGGCGGTTTCTCCGTGGCGAGAATCGTTGAGTCTGCTGGTATCTGGTTGGCGCCGGAAGACCAGACACCAGAAGGTATCGCAGCAAACTGGGATGCAATCAGTTCAACTGACGGGGAAACCCAGCCACAGACCGGCGCCGAGCAAACCATGAAAATGGCGGCACTGGCCATGCAGGGTCTTGGACTTAGCTAGATTTAACTGGTATTTCTGGCGCGCCTTGGCGGCGCGCAATGATTGGAGACAGAGCATGAGTGAAGCAGTAATTGTAGCAACAGCGCGTACCCCCATCGGCAAAGCCTTCCGCGGTGGTTTCAATAATTTTGGCGGAGCCTCCCTGGGTGCCGCTTCCGTAGCCGAAGCCGTCAAGCGCGCCGGTATTGACCCGTCTCGCATCGATGACGTGATTATGGGTAGCGCGCTGCAGCAGGGCGCCACCGGCTCCAATGTGGCACGCCAGATCGCGCTGCGCGCTGGGCTGCCCAATACGGTTTCCGGTATGACTATCGATCGCCAGTGTTCATCAGGGCTGATGGCCGTTGCAACCGCCGCCAAGCAGATTACTGAAGACGGTATGACCTGCGTTGTTGGTGGTGGACTGGAGTCCATCTCCCTGGTGCAGAATGAGCATATGAACCTGCACCGTATGGTCGATGAAGAGCTGATGGCAATCGAGCCCAATATCTTTATGCCCATGCTGCAGACCGCAGAAGTTGTCGGTCAGCGTTACAACGTTTCCCGTGATGCCATGGACGAATATGGTCTGCAGTCACAGCAGCGCACAGCCGCTGCCTATGAAGCCGGCAAGTTCGCTGAGGAACTGGTGGACGTGACCTGCAAGCGCACTGTGTGGGACAAGGCAACTGGCGACGCTTCTGAAGTTGAAGCAACGGTCAGCGCCGATGAAGGTCTGCGCGCCACTACACTGGAAGGTCTGCAAGGTCTCAAGACGGTTATAGAGGGCGGCACCATCACAGCCGGTAATGCCTCTCAATTGTCCGACGGTTCCTCCGCGCAAGTGCTTATGGATTCCAAGGTAGCAGAGCAGGAAGGCCTGGAGCCCCTGGGTATCTATCGCGGTATGGCGGTTGCCGGTTGCGCGCCTGATGAAATGGGCATTGGCCCGGTTTTCGCTGTGCCCAAGCTGCTCAAGCAACACGGCCTGACCGTTAACGATATCGGCCTGTGGGAACTGAACGAAGCGTTCGCGGTGCAGGTAATTTACTGTCGCGACCAGCTGGGTATCGATAACGACAAGCTGAACGTCAATGGCGGCGCCATCTCTATTGGCCACCCCTATGGCATGAGTGGCTCGCGCATGATCGGCCACGCGCTGATCGAAGGTAAGCGCCGCGGCGTCAAGTACGTGGTTATTACCATGTGTGTCGGCGGTGGCATGGGCGCGGCTGGCCTGTTCGAGGTCGCATAAGCCTGCTGGATACTAAATGGCGCCTGCGGGCGCCTTTTTTGTTTTGGATCATGATAAATATTGGATAACGCACGGGTGAGGGAAAAAAATGAAAGCACTGGTATGTAAAGAACTGGGACTGGCGGAAAAACTGGAACTGGTAGAAGACTGGGCCGAGCCGGAAGTGGGCGAGCACGATGTCCTGATTGACGTGAAAGCGGCTGGCTTGAATTTTCCCGATGTGCTGATTATCCAGGGGAAATACCAGATTCAACCGGAGCTGCCTTTTATCCCCGGTGCTGAGTGCTCCGGGGTGGTGGCAGCTGTGGGCGCCAAGGTGACCCGCTTCAAGGTGGGAGACAGGGTGCTCTCCATGGGTGTCGCTGGTGCTTTCTGTAAAAAAATTGCTGTGAATGAATACGGCGCTTTTCCCATACCCGAAAGCCTCAGTTTCGAGCAGGCGGCCGGTATCAGCATTACGTATTTTACGTCCTACTATGCGTTGAAGCAGCGCGCCAATATCCAGCCCGGCGAAACCCTGTTGGTGTTGGGTGCGGCCGGTGGTGTGGGTACCACGGCTATCGAGCTTGGCAAATTGATGGGGGCGAAAGTTATCGCCGCCGCCAGCTCCGCTGAAAAGCTGGAGCTCTGTAAACAGTTGGGTGCGGATGAGTTGATCAACTACAGCGAAACCTCATTGAAGGATGCGGTCAAGGAATTGACCGGCGGCAAGGGCGTTGATGTTGTTTATGATCCGGTAGGCGGTGATTTTTCTGAGCCTGCTATTCGCTCCATGGGCTGGAATGGCCGTTACCTGGTGATTGGTTTCGCCAGTGGGCCGATACCCAGGATTCCACTGAACCTGGCGTTGCTCAAGGGCTGCTCTATTGTCGGTGTGTTCTGGGGGCGTTTTACCAGCGAAGAGCCTGAGGTGAATATCCAGAATATTGAAGCCTTGTGGGAGTTGTTCAACAGCGGCAAAATAAGCCCGGTTGTGACCGACAAGTACCCTATCGAGCAGTATGAAAATGCATTCAACTGCCTGATTGAGCGCCGCGCCCGCGGCAAGGTCATTATGACAATGTAAGGGCAGTACTATGCAGGGTTTTGAATTCAATACCGTGGGCCGCATCATCAATGGACTGGACAGTTCCATGCAACTGGCGGCCCAGTGTCGGCAGTTGGGTGTTGAGCGACCCCTGCTGGTGACTGATCCCGGCCTGATGGCGATCGGGCTGGTGCAACCGGTGCTGTCGGCACTGGAAAATGAGGGGCTTTCTACCCTGGTGTTTGACCAGGTCAGGGAGGACCCGCCTGAAGCCACAGTGTTGGCGGCCGCAGAAATGGCGCGCAATGGCAATGTTGATGGTGTCATCGCCGTTGGCGGCGGCAGCTCCATGGACGTGGCGAAAGTGGTAGCGGTATTGCTGGGTGGCGAACAGGCCCTGCCCGAACTCTACGGTGTGGGACAGGTTACTGGCAGCAGGTTGCCGTTGATCCTGGTTCCCACCACCGCGGGAACCGGTTCTGAAGTAACGCCAGTTGCGGTCATTACCACAGGAGAGACAACCAAGGCCGGGGTGTCATCACCGGTTTTGTTGCCTGATGTCGCTATACTGGATGCGGGGCTGACCCTGGGTTTGCCAGCGGCGGTGACTGCTATGACAGGCGTAGACGCGATGGTCCACGCCATTGAAGCTTACACCTCGCGCCACAAGAAAAACCCATTGTCAGACAACCTCGCTATCCAGGCGCTGGGCTTGTTGTCGCGCAACATACGTACTGCTGTACACAGCGGCTCAGATCGCCAGGCGCGGGAGAATATGCTGCTGGGCGCATGTCTGGCAGGGCAGGCCTTTGCCAACGCGCCCGTGGCTGCTGTGCATGCGCTGGCTTACCCACTGGGCGGGCACTACCATATTCCCCACGGCTTAAGTAACTCACTGGTGCTGCCAGCGGTGCTTGAATTTAATATGCCCGAAGCCAGTGGTCTCTATGCAGAATTGACCGAGGTAGTTCTTGGCGCATCGATTGCCGGTAGCGACGAGGCGAAAACAGCCGCGCTGATTGCTGCGCTGCGCCAATTGATCGATGATGTCGAACTGCCAGCCACCTTACGCGCAGCAAACGTGCAGGAGCATGATCTTGAAATGCTGGCAGAGGACGCCATGTTGCAACAGCGGCTGCTGGTGAATAATCCGCGCGATGTCGCCTACGAGGATGCACTGGGCATCTACCGTGCTGCCTATGAGGGTGTCGCATGAGTAAAGCTGCGCCGCCCAAGCGTGCCGACTATAAGGTCTTCTATCCGATCTCTACACGCTGGTCGGATAACGATATCTACGGCCATGTAAACAATGTCACCTATTATTCCTACTTCGATACTGCCGCCAACCGCTACCTTATTGAAGAGGGTGGGCTGGATATCACTGACGGTACGATTGTCGGCTATGTGGTTAATTCAGGTTGTGAGTACCACGCGCCCATTACTTATCCTGAGTCAGTTGAGGCGGGCGTGCGGGTTGACCGTCTTGGCAACAGCTCGGTCCAGTACGGTATCGCCATTTTCAGGGAAGGCGAAGAGCAGGCTGCGGCCCATGGGCACTTTGTGCATGTGTTTGTGGAGCGAGCGGAGAATCGCTCTGTGCCAATACCCCTGAATTTGCGCACGGCACTGGAGCACTTGTTGGTTTAGTCGCGCACCAGGCTGCACTGATCAAGCATTAACGGTCATTGATAACCAGAATCATTAATACAGCAAAGAATACGGCAGCGCTGAACAGTGGCGCCAACGGCCCGTGAACCTGGTAGAGCGCGCCTGCGCAGATCGGACCCACCGAAAAGCCAATGGCGGGACAGGAGCTGACCAATCCCGCCGCCGCGCCCTGTTCCTCTGGTGTCACCGCCAGTGAGGCCCCGGCAGAAATTGCCGGCATACACAGCGCCAGTCCTGCCCCGAGAAAGGCCATGCCCACCGCCAGCACGGTAAAAGTCTCGAAGGCGGAGATTACTGCGGCTCCAAAGAGCAGCGACAATAGCCCAATGCGCACGAACTGGGTGGGCTTTAGTTTCATACGCTGCATTACGGTGACCTGTACCAGGAAGGTAAAGGCCGCAGATACCATCAGCGCCGCGCCGGTCATCTGCGCTGTCTCAATACCGCTCAGGTTCATCTTGTCCTGTAACTGAAATCCCAGTGTTTGCTGAATACCGGAGAAGCCAATAAAGAGTCCGACTGCTGTCGCGAGTAACAAGGCGATGCGGCGGTCGGTATAGCGTAGTCGTTTGACGGGCTGGCGGCTGGTCAGGTCCTGGGCAGGCGTGATTGGCAGCTTCCACCACACCAGTAAAGCGGCCAGTGCCGCCAGGCTGGCAGCGAAATACAAGGGCGCCAGCAGGCCGAAGATGGCCAGGGCGCCACTGACGGCGGGCCCCAGAATGGTGCCCATACTATTGGCGGTACCGAGGCGCGCCATGGTCCTGGTGCGTTGCTCGCGACTGGTGTGGTCTGCTGCATAGGCCGCGCTGGCAGGGCCGGTCGCAGACATCACGATGGATTGGCAACAGCGTGTGACAAGCAGCACACCATAGAGTAGGCCGCCGCTTAGCAGCCCGGCCAGGCCGGCGTAGAACACGCTGGTGAACAGTATCGTTCCTACGGTGTAGCCCACCAGGCCGGTAATAATAATGGGCTTGCGCCCGACGCGGTCACTGAGGCGGCCCCAGCGCGGAGCCGCCAGGCCGAAAATCAGCGCGGAGATCGCGATGATGGAAGTGATTTGCAACTCGCCCAATTGCACCTCCCGCCCCAGTGGGGCGAGGATGGCGAATACCAGTGACTGACCAATCCCCGTGGCCATCAGGGCCGTAATGAGGACGGTTAGTTGCTGGCGGCTCAGTTGCGCAGGCAAGGGTGAGCCCTCCTTACGGGGCTATTTGAGTTCAGAGGAAGATTTCCCCAATACCCGGCGCGCCACAATCAGCTGTTGGATTTGCTGGGTACCCTCGAAGATATCGAGGATCTTGGAATCCCGGGCAAATTTCTCCAGCAACTCGTTCTCGCTGTAGCCCAGGCTTTGGCACAGGGATACGCAGCGCAGGGTGATGTCATTGCCAACGCGCCCGGCCTTGGCCTTGCACATGGAGGCCTCCATGGAATTGGGCTGCTTGTTGTCCGCCATCCATGCGGCTTTCTGCACCAGCAGGCGGGCGCCGTGCCATTCCGCTTCCATGCGGTACAGCTCGGCCTCAATGGCGCTGAGGTTGTCAGGTTTTTTATCGTACTTGAGGCTGACACCCTCGGCTTCAAGGAGTTGCTGTGACAGATCCAGGGCCGCCCTTGACACACCGATGGCCATCGCCGCGACTGGCGGCCTGGTATTGTCAAAGGTCTGCATGACACCGCCAAAAGCCTTCTTGCGTCCCTCGGCGTCGGTGGCGACCTCGGCACTGCCGAGAACATTTTCTCTCGGAATGCGGCAGTCGTTAAAGCTGATGGAGGCGGTATCGGAGGCGCGAATACCCAGTTTGTGCTCCAAGCGGATTACCTCGCAGCCAGGTGTGCCTTTTTCTACAATAAAGGATTTGATGGCCGCTTTTCCCAATGACTTGTCCAGTGTCGCCCATACCACCAGGGTGTCACTGCGCTCGCCATCGGTGACGTATATTTTTTCACCATTGATAACCCATTCATCTCCGTCAGCTACCGCAGTGGTACTGATGTTGGCAGAGTCAGAACCGGTACCGGGCTCGGTAATACACATGGCGGCATAGCTGCCTCCGTACTTCTCCACCTGCTCGGGGGTTCCCACTGCGCTGATCGCTGCGTTGCCCAGGCCGCTGCCCGGCATTCCCAGAAAAAGACCGACATCGCCCCAGCACAGGCCGAACAGGCCGGTGACCGCACCCATGTTGCCGCCGTTGACGATGGTGCCTTCGGGGAGCGGTTTCCTTGAGCCACCGGACACGGAAGAACGGGCACCGCCGATCAACTTGGCGACCTCCTCCATTTCCTTGGGGTAGGTGTGCTCTTCCTTGTCGTACTTGCGTGAATAGGGGCGCATCATGTGTTCCGCGAGCATCATTACCTGGTCGAAGGTTTCCTGATGTTTTTTTGACAGTTCGAGATTAATCATTGGCTTGATTCCTGAATTCGTTGGTCGGGTTATTAGGCGCTGGTAATGCCTTCGAGGATGGCGATGGCGCGAAGGTTGCGGTACCACAGTTCCACCGGGTGCTCCCGGCAGAATCCGTGGCCGCCCAGTAACTGCACACCGTCGGTGCCGATCTTCATGGCGTGTCTGTCGCAAAATACCTTGGCCAGGTAGGCGTGTTCATGAAAATCCAGGCCGCGCTCTGCCCGGGCGGCAGCGCGCCAGGTCATCAGCCGCATGGCCTCCAGTTCGATGGCCATGTCGGCGATCATGAAAGCTACGGACTGGCGGTTGCTGATCGGTTCGCCAAAGGCCACTCGTTCGTTGCAGTAGGGCTTCACGTAGTCCAGTACACCCTGGCAGGTGCCTACGGCAAGCGCGCAGATGCCGATCCGCGACAGGTCGATAAAACGTTGCAGATCAAAATTGCCATCACCGAGCAAGGCGTTGGCGGGTAGCTGTACCTGGTCGAAGTTCAGGGTGGCCAGCTGCGCGCCGATCAGGCCCATGTTGGCTTCTGCGGTGCGGGTCATACCGTCGGGCGTGCCCTCCACGATAAAAGCGGCGGGGCCTTTACCGTCCAGTTGGGCGATCACCAGCACCAACTCCGCATCCAGACCCAGGGGCACCATGGATTTGCTGCCCGACAGGCGATAGCCATCGGCATTGCTGGTGGCTGCGGTGGCAGGCTCGGTGGGCTCGAAGGTTGCACGTGGCTCCAGCAGAGCAGTGGTGGCAGCCTTGAACTCGCCGCTGCAAAATAGTGGCAGATAGCTCTCGCGCTGAGCATCCGAGCCCTGGTCCAGTAGCGTGTTGACGAATGCCAGCGGGCTGATCGAACCCAGCGCCATCGCCATATCTCCGTGCGCCAGGTCTTCGTAGATCAATGCATTGGAGATGGGTGAGCGCTCCATGCCGGCGCCTCCCAGAGCCTCGGGTATGGGCAGTAAGGTCAGGCCCAACTCAGCTGTTTTGGGGTAGAAATCGCTGGCGGAACTATCACCCGCGTCTACCGGCATGGACAGGGTGCGTATCTCCGCTGCGGCGAATCGCACCATGGTATCGCGGTTCATACGCTGTTCGTCTGTCAGGGTCAGATCAAATAGCAGGTCTTCTGCAGTGTCAGTCATATTACTCTCGCTTGTG
>CBDTVJ010000142.1:0-8909 GCA_965363655.1 uncultured Halieaceae bacterium
ACCTCGCTCAGCAACGTACTGCGCGGCAGGGATCTGCGCCTTTTCCTCGGGCTTTTCACTGCCGCTCGCACAGGACCAAAGTGCTGGCAAGCACAGAATAATCAGCAAGCGGCTCATTGTGGCGATGGCTTGGACGGAGTGGGATGCAAACACTTGGTGATAATCCACAAACTGATAGCAGGAAGGGGGATATTAGCATGCAACTTAGCACGCATGAAGTATGGTTTTGTCGCGAAGTCGGCATTGCTGAGCTGCTAAGCTATACTTCTGTTCTTGGAGTTTCAATATTTGGACATATCGTGATCAGTTTCAAAGGCCGCCACCACCAGTAAACTATCATTCTACAATGTGTTCGCTGGTACGTGGCTTATTCGCTCAACTATCGCGACCTGGAAGAGCTGATGCAGGAACGCGGCTACGCGGTGGATCATAGCACCGTTCAACGCTGGGTCGTCCGTTACGCACCCCGTATCGAGAAGGCCTTTCGGAAAAACAAGAAACGGACTGGGAATCGTTGGCGGCTGGATTGGTCCGGCATCCCGGAGACCTATATCAAAATCAAGGGCGAGTGGAAATATCTCTATCGCGACAGAACCAGATTATGACCCCCAAACTATGGAAGTACCTGAAGTACTGGCTGGACATATTGAAACAGGCAGCGCAAATCTGGCTGCAGAGCAACGCCTTCGCCAATGCTGGTTCGCTGGCATTCTTCACTCTATTTTCGATTGCACCCGTGATGATCGTGATTGTCAGCGTGATTGGCGTCTTCTACGGGCAAGAAGCGGCTGAGGGGCAAATAGCCGCTCAACTACAGGAAACCATCGGCGCGGAAGCAGCGGAGGCGGTACAGACGGCCGTCTCCCGCTCGAGCTTGAAGGAAGGCGGCCTGTTAGCCACCGCTGCCGGCCTGCTGGCCATGCTGGTGGGAGCGACAACCGTATTCGGGCAGATGCAGAACTCCCTCAATGCCATTTGGACCGTGGTGCCAAAACCCTCACGCAACAGTATTGCGCTGTTTATCAGGAAGCGCATCACCTCACTGACAATCGTACTCGCCGTAGGATTCGTGATGCTGGTCTCGCTGTCAATGAGCGTGGCGCTGAGGTTGCTGCTCCAAAGTGTTCAGGGCTGGATGCCCTGGTATGATGTCGCCTTTGGAGTTCTCGATATAGTTGTGTCCATCTTCGTCGCCTCGTTGTTGTTCGCGACCATATTCAAGGTACTGCCGGACGTTCAGCTAAGTTGGCGCGATGTTGCTGTTGGTTCGCTGCTGACGGCAGTCCTGTTCACTATCGGCCGTTCCCTGATCGCCCTCTACCTCTCCTATACTGCCACCGCATCCACCTACGGCGCTGCGGGTTCGCTGGTGCTACTGTTGCTGTGGGTGAACTACTCATCGCTTATCTTGCTGTATGGCGCCGCCTTTACCAAGGCCCATTTGCTCGCCAGGGGGCTGAGTATCAGGCCGCGCAGTGTGGCAGTGCGGTTTCACCGGGAGATCGTCGAGGATTGATAGCACCACAGCAAGGGTGCCACTGAAAAACCCATTGGCATAGATTCTTGCGTGCTGCACCTCCGGATTGAACGAAGATGATCTACTCACAACTCCCCTTTTATTTGTCTATACTTGCTGAGCTCAGCTCGAGTGGTGGGTTGCGGGATTTAGCTGGACCTTACGCGCGATAACGGATTCGCCTTGCACAGCTACTTTAGCTTTGCGGATGTAGCCTGCAATGATGTGGATCATTTGTATTGGTGCGTAACTGAGCTAACCTGCAAAGTTAGTAAACTCATAACTGTGGCATTTTTGAGTCTAAAGTTACGGGCAGGAATTTCATTAATGTAATAATCAATGTGGGTCTGGAAAGTAATGGGATTGCTAAGAGCCAGCCTCCTCAGTGCAAGCATACTCATCGCCGCCATCGCGATAGTCGTCGTGTTGCTGCTCACTTTGGACCTGGGCCGATTCAAACCCCAGGTAGAAACACTGGTCAGTACCCTGGCAGGTCGCGGGATTCACATCGACGGGATGTTTCAACCCTCACTGGGCAGTGAGATCCGCTTCGTTGTTGAAGATGTTCGGATCGACAATCCGGGTTGGGCCACTGGCGACTCACTCATTAAGGCACAGAGACTGGATGTCTCCCTGGATACATGGGCCCTGTTCTCGGGGCAGATAATACTGCGTAATATCGAAGCGAACGAGATTGCCATCGCACTCGAGCGGGACGAGTCCGGAGCGAACAACTGGACGCTGTTCGAGAGCGACACGGCCGAAGCGGAAGACGATTCCGACTCCACCCTGGAATTACTCATCCGGCAGGTGCGGGTTCGCGATCTTAACGTGACGTATGTCGAACCGAGCCGGAAAGCACCCCTGAGATTTCAAGCATCAACCATCGACCAGGTTCAGCTGGATTCGGGGGATCTGGAACTCGAACTCGATGGAAACATCAACGGCACGCTGGTGACACTGGATGCGACCGCTGGCAGCTTCGCCAACTTGCTCGCTGCGGGGCAGGTCCACTACGACCTGCGCGGCGTCATCGGTGAGATCAGTATCAAAAGTAAAGCACAGATAGACAATCTGGCCGAACCCCGAAAACCTGTCGGGCAACTTGAAATCAGCGGGCCCAACGCACAATATTTGACCAACGTGCTGGGGATTGCGCCGATCACCCGGGGCCCTTTGAATCTTGTCGCCGCCATCAAGCCGGCCGCGGACATGATGAACCTGAACATCCAGGGAGTATTCGGTGAAATAGAAATCGATGTGGTCGCCTCGTTCTCAGATTTGCAGGACTTCGACGATGCAAATATTGAATTCAGCGCAGAAGGTGCCGACGCGGCCATTTTCGCTGAACTTATCGGCTTCGAAGGACTTCCTGCGGATCCTTATTCCATCCGCGGAACGGTGCGTGGCCAAGGTGATACAGGCGCGGTGGGAAGCGTCGCCGTAAAGATCGGCGATACCGAGTTCGACGCCAACGCCACCATCGCCGCATTCCCCGACATAGACGGAGCTGCAGTAGCCCTGAAGATCGAAGGCCCGGAATTCGGCCGTTTCAACAAACTGCTCGGTTTGCCGGGCAAACTGACCGGGCCCTTCAGCCTCACTGCCGATCTCAGCCAGTCCCCGCAAGGCGAGGAATTGGTATCAATCACCGCCGCAGCGCATGATATTAACATCGGGATCGATGGCATCGTGTCCATGGCGCCGGATTTCGTTGGCACTGAGCTGGCGTGGAGTGTTAAAGGAGACGACCTCTCCGTCATTGCAGACGCCCTGGACATTGCCAATGTTGCTGCAGTCCCCTTTGCTATCAATGCCAACCTATCCAGGGCCGAACGCGGCATTGCGATTGACCAGGGCGTTGTCAAGCTCGGCGCCGACGTCATCCGGGTCGAAGGCCTGGTCGGCATCGAACCACTGCAGCGGGATACTGATCTTCGCTTCCAGGCCTCGGGGCCAGGCCTGGCCGGTACGCTCGGCATGGTAGGCATGGAATTTGAGAACCTGCCGCCCGGAGACTACGAGCTGGCCGGCGAGATACAGCGAGAGGAAGACTATTTCGAGCTGGAAAAAATCACAGCGCGCCTGGGCAATACCCGCGCCCGGCTCAGCGGCCGGCTGGGTAATCCTCCGAAATTTCACGGCACCAACATCGATATCACGATTGAGGGGGACAGCCTGGCGGAACTCGTTCCAGCGGACAGCGGCCTGGCCTTCCAGGCAGCTCCATTCAGTGTTGACAGCACGCTAGAACTGACTCGGGACGCATTGAACCTTAGTCAGCTTAAAGTGCATATCGGTACAGGTGAACTGCAGGGAGAAGCTTCAATCGGAATGTCACCAATACTCGCCTCAGGAAGCGCCAAGATCACCGCGAGCGGCCCGAACGTGGCGGAGTGGGCTCCAGCTTTTGGTGCGTATGCCCCGGTGAATACCCCGTTTGACCTGGCCGTTGGGGCGCGCTGGCAAGAGAGCCACGTCATGGTCGATCAACTCTCCCTGAAACTGGGCAAGGGTCGGCTTGACGCCAACGGCACGCTGGATGGCGCGGATTTTGCAAGGACGAACCTGTACCTGGACGCCCGTTTTGCAAGCTTGAGCAGTCTGGGTCGAATCGCCGGTACAGAGCTTCCAGACTATCCGCTTACGGTCTCGGCCCATCTCATCGGGTCCGAGAACAGGCTCCAGTTGGAAAACCTGCGCGCCAACTCGGCAAAAAGTAACCTTTCCGGTAGGGCAATATATGAGCGCCGGGGAGAAGTCCCGTTTATCGACGTCAACCTGGTCTCGACCCACCTTAACCTGGTGCCTTTACTACCGCCTAAACAAGAAGGCGCTGCTCCCGAAGCGGTGCAGCCGGCAGGCGACGGCCGGGTCATTCCGGATACGCCGATGCCCATGGACCTGTTGCAACAGCTGAACGCACGGGTAGAAATTTCCATCTCTGAACTGGTACTGCGTGAAACTACAGTCAATGATGTGCTGTTGACCGGCTCGCTGCAAGACGGCGCCCTGCGTATTGAGAAGTTCGGAGTCGCCGGCCAGCGCGGCACCCTGACCGGTACACTGGCGCTTCTGCCGACGGCAGCGGATCCCCGAATGACCGCGGTAATTGACGGGTCCCGGCTGACCCTGGGCCTGATCCCCATTAGCCCCGATGCCCTGGACCAGCTTCCCCACTACGATTTCCAGTTGAAGATGGCCGCCGACGGGGCCACGGTCAGGGACATGGCCGCCTCCCTGGATGCCAACCTGCGCCTGGTGGGCGGAAGTGGCCAGGTGAAAAGCATGCCGGGCTGGTTCGCGCGCGATTTCATCGAGGAGATCGTTGATACAGTGAACCCCTTCAGCAAGCAGGAGAGTATCAGCAAGGTTGAGTGTATCGCCGTCCTGTTACGGACCGTCGATGGTCAGCTGGACGGGCGACCCGCGCTCGTACTACAAACAGATAAACTGAACATTATCGGCGTGGCGTTTATCGATCTCGGAACTGAAAAGATAGATATCAAGTTTGAAACCGAAGCCCGCACCGGCATTGGGGTCGGTATGTCAGACTTCGTTACGCCGTTCACCAAAGTCAGCGGCACCCTGGCCAACCCACAACTGTCTGTGGATTCCGAGCAAGTGGTTACACGGGGGGGCGTGGCCGCGTTAACGATGGGCGCCTCGTTCATTGCCAAGAAGTTCAAGAGCCGGTTTTTTTCAACCAAAGATCCCTGCGGCAAATCAGTGGCGAAGTCGGACGCAGAGATAAAAGCTCTCAGCGGTGACTGAGCAAGTAACAAGCAGCCCCATCGTCATGGTGGCAGCTGAATGGATTAACTTGTAATATACGCGACGGGACCGTCTATGCGCAGAATATCAATGGCAAAATCCGCGATACTGTTTCTCCTGGTAGCGTTTGTGGGCATATCGCTTCCAGCCCATGCCCAAACCCAGACCGATGAAATCTTTGCTGACCGGGTTTACCTGAAAAATGGTGATCGGATTACCGGCAGTATCAAGGAGCTCGACCGCGGCAAGCTGCGTGTCAAGACCGAAACCATGAATACGATTTACCTGAACTGGGTAGATGTTCAATCCGTGGACAGCACGACCTATTTGCGCATCTCGGTAACCGACGGTTCATTCAGGTATGGCCGACTGCTGAAAGCGGACAAGGTTGCCAGTGTCAGGGTATTCGACGGTAAAGAATCGGTTGAAATACCTGCGCTTCAGATTTCAGGTATGCAGCCACTTCGGGTTGATCAGACTTTTCTACGACAACTTGAGGGCGATATCAGTGCCGGAGTAGATTACAAACAGGCCAGTGACATATTGCTGGTAAATGTCGCATCCAGCCTCCGCCTGAGGCAGCAAGATTACGAGATTGAATTGGATCTGCACTGGAATGAAACACAGCGCAGCCTGGGTAACAACACCTCGCGAGCTTATTTAAACGGTGACTACACGCGAATTCTCGAGGATCGGTATTTCTGGAAAGCCATGGCAGCCTTTGAGCGCAACGAGGAACTTGGTCTTGACCTGCGGTCACTGTTAGGCGGGACAGGGGGAAGGTATTTTGTGCAAACAGACAGAATGCATTTTCAGGTCAACGGCGGACTGGCCATCAGCGCAGAAGACCGTACTGATGGCAAATCCCAGGACAGCCTGGAGGGCGTGATGCGCTCCTCTTTCGATTACTTCGTGCTGAGCACCCCGATGACGCGCCTCTCCGCAAATGTTAGCCTCTTTCCCGGTATTACGGAATCGGGTCGAATTCGTATCAACACCAATATAAAACTGCGCAATGAATTTGTTCGTGATTTTTTCTGGGACCTGTCGTTCTACAGCAACTACGACAATCAACCGGCGCGAGATGCGGATGAAAGAGACTACGGCGTGATTACTTCGCTGGGAGCCACGTTCTAGGAGGTGAGTATCTGATGTCCGAACTTTGCTGTGTCCCGTTATTGAGAGCAGTTTTCTGTGCGCTGCTGTGTTTCAGTGCGGCGCTATGCGCGCAAGCCGTCACGGCGGAAGAGCTGGAAGACAGGGCATTCTTTGCCCTGCCAATGGAACTTGACCTGGATTCGGGGGCCGACAACGGGGATGCCGCTATATTGAGACTTACCCCCTTGTATAAAATCCCCCTTACGCAGAACTGGTCGCTTGTTAATCTTGAAATGCTTGTGCTGGCAGATGCCCCCGGGGGCGTCCCGGGTCGACCGGGTAATCCAGAACCGGAAAAAGGTCCCAAGACCTTCGGCCTGGCCGACTTCACACATGTCAGTTTCCTTACCCCCGAAAACACCGGCGATTTTAGCTATGGCTTCGGTTTTATGGCTACCTTCCCCATTGCTACCGATGACGTTCTGGGTAGCGATAAATGGTCTGCGGGCCCGTCTTTTCGCCTGGTTTACCGCACCGGCCCCTGGAGCCTGGGAATGCTGGGCGGCAATCAATGGTCGTACGCGGGTGACGGCAAAAGGGGAGATATCAATCAGCTGATGTTGAGAGGCGCTTTTCGCCGCCAACTCGACAACAACTGGTACCTGGTCTCAGCGCCGATTATTACCGCCAACTGGGACGCGGATTCCGGTAAAAGGTGGATGGTTCCCGTGGGCGGAGGCATAGGCAAGATATTGGGTTCCGGATCGAACACCTGGGCGCTGTCATTACAGGCTTACACCAATGCCATCAAACCAGATGGGGCGCCGGATTGGGTGGTCCGCTTCGCTATCGCCGCCCCCATACCGGCGGGCATATTCCGGTGAGCCTACAGCTGGCCCTCAATAGGTAGAATACGGTAGAAGCCCGCCGAAAAGCGCCGCCCCCAGCTGGTGAGCGGTTCTTTGTCCAGCACTTCATGCTTGCCCTGATGGTCGAATACCCAGCGCAGCTGGTCTTTGTCATTGACGATGACACGGTAAGTGACCCCCCCCATACTCTCCGATACCATGCCGTATACCTCTGCCCCGACCGTATCCGAGGTAATGAAGAGACCCATTTCCGAATTGATGTCCAGGGAGCGGGGATCGAAATTCAGGGAACCTATGAATACGGTCTCCCGGTCTATAATGGCGGCTTTGGTATGTAGCGTGAGCAACTCCGGGTGGCCTTCCCTATCCTCCCAGTCTCCTACTTCATCGGCTTTTATTTCATAGAGTTCGGCGCCTGCCTTGATCAACCTTTTCCGGTACCTGGCGTAACCCGAATGCACCGCCGTGTGATTATTGGAAGCCAGCGAGTTCGTTATAACGACCACGCGAATACCCCTGGCGAGCAAGCCTTCGATAACTTCTACCCCGGCCATGCGGGGGACAAAATACGGTGTGATGATGACGATTTCTTTTTGCGCCTTATCAAAGCGCTGGCCAAGTTCCGCCGCCATGGTGGCAAGCTCCCGAGTGCCTACCGCCGCCTGCAATTTTTCGGGGCTGTCGGTGACCAGCACTGCACTGGCCGGCACAGGCTCGAGCTTGTCGGCCATGAGATCCAGAACGAGGGTACTGTTGACCGCCCTGGCATAGTCGCCGTGAGCGCTGCTGTCTGCAGTTTTTCGCACCTCTTTACGCCAGAGATTCAACTCCCCCGGGTCTACCTCAACAGCGAACGCTTCCATGGGCACCGCCAGGTCACTGTTCCAGAACTGGTCGAAAGCGGAACTGATCTCGCTGACCACCGGGCCAATCGCCATGACCTCGTAGTCGTCGAAAACAACATCCTGCTGCAGCTCAAAATACTCCTCTGCGATATTGCGGCCGCCGACAATGGACAGTGCGCCATCCACGGTAAAGCTCTTGTTGTGCATGCGCCGGTTGGCACGCTTGAAATCCAGCAGGTAGTTGCCGTACTTGAAACTGCGATCGCCCATGGGATTGAACAGGCGCACCTCGATATTGGCGTGGGAACTGAGCAGGGTGAGCTCCTTGTCCAGGCCGGAAGTGAAAATATCGTCGATGAGAAAGCGTACTTTTACCCCGCGGTCCGCCGCCAGCAGCATTGCGCCAACGAAAAGGGCACCGGCGCGGTCTGGCTTCAGGAGAAAATACTGGGCGTCAATGCTGTGCTCTGCCGCCTCCATCATCCGCAAACGCGCTCCCAGCGCCTCAGTGCCGCTGGGTAGTCCCAGAAATCCCGACTCCTTGCCGTGATCGTCCATCCACTCCAGGGCAACGGCGCCCAGACTGGTGTCGGCGCTAATCGCTGCAGCCTGGCTGTCTTGTCTGGGGTAGTCGGAGGGGATGCTGGAGCAGGCCGCCAGGCACAGGAATATAACACCGGTGATATGTAGCTGGAGGGATGAGCGTTTACAGGCCGTTAACCCATAAACGCTCTTACCCGGGGACTGAGCGATCAAATCCCCGGCATTGTATAAGTCACATTGATGCGAAAGGAATCTGCCACCGCG
>CBDTVJ010000143.1:0-8879 GCA_965363655.1 uncultured Halieaceae bacterium
CCAGTCGGGTCATCCCAAGCCCACCGGCGGCCTCCGGCGTGTACATGCCCATTAAACCAAGCTCACCGGCCTGGCGCAGTACATCCTTGGGAAAGATCGACTGCGCATCCCAGGTCGCGGCATGGGGAGCCAGTGCACCTTCGGAAAAGGCCCGGGCACTTTCCACAAACGCCCGCTGGTCCTCTGTCAGGGAAAAATCCATTACTTGCTCCTTGCTACTAGTGGCGGGTTAAACGACACCCTACCTAGAATTTCCCCATCACCGAGCCAAACAACTCCTCATCGGAGGGCATCTCCTTGGTTTTCGCCAGCGGCTTGGAGACCCAGGTTTCGTTGATCAGGTCACGCCAGGTAATGTTATGGTTAATGCTGTTTCCTCCCCACGAACCGCAGCCCAGGGAAAAGGTCTGGCGCATACCATTCCACAGGTTGCCGCTGTTGGATGCCGACTGGGGTTGATTAACCATCACTCGGGAAGTGCGCGTGGCTGCGGCCAGCTTCATTATGTTGTCATCGTTGTAGGAGTAGATCCCGCAACTGTGACCCTGCCCCTGATAGGCCTGGATACTATTGGTCAGCGCGATGGCCTCATCAATATCCTGCACTTTGTACAGCGCCATGGTGACTGTCAGCTTTTCACCTGAGAAGGGGTAATCCGGCCCGGTGCCTGTCTCCGGCACAATCAGGAACTGCTTGCCTTCAGGCAGGTCAATGCCCGCCTTACCCGTAATGTTGAGCGCATGCTGCGCTACGATCGACGGATTAAGGTGTCCGTCTTCCCACAAAACACGCTGCAGTTTTTCCTTGTCCTGGCCTTCGATGACAAAACCACCCTCATGCTTCAGCTTCTCCAGGAACTCATCGTAAACAGACTCAAAAACCAGCACAGAGTTGTCAGAAGAGCAGGATGCCGCCAGATCCAGGGTTTTTGAAATACGGATCTTGTCCGCTGCCTCATCCAGGTCAGCGCTATCGTCAACGGTAATCACCGCGTTACCCACGCCCACACCCAGGGCCGGTGTACCTGAGGAGTAGGCGGCGCTCACCATGGCCTCTCCACCGGTGGCAAGAATTCGATCACACTGGCGCATCAGTTCGTTGGTTTTGTCCATTGATGGCACATCGATACTCTGCACCAGGTCTGCCGGAGCGCCCAGGGCCACGATAGCCTCGCGCATATAATCGCAAATCTTCTTGTTGGTCAGCTTCGCGCGGGGGTGTGGCGCCACGATGATGGCGTTGCGCCCCTTGATCGCGGCAATCGCCTTGATGACTGGTGTGGCTTCAGGGTTGGTAGAAGGGGACAGTGCGCCGATCACCCCCACCGGCTTGGCAATCTTGACAATATTGCGCTCGGGGATTTCCTCGATCACACCCACAGACTTGTCATCGATGATATCCATCAGGGTCGCACGGGTCTTGCGATGAATCTTGAGGTACTTTCCCTCGTAATTCCCCAGTTGGGTTTCATTGACTGTGAAACGCGCGATTTCTTCTGAGCGATCCTCCCTGGCAACCGCCCACACCATGGCGGTAATCAACTGGTTAACCTGCTCCTGGTTGTAATCGGCTATCTGCTCCTGGGCCGCCCGGGCACGCTCTATCATGACCGCCACTTCTGCGCGGGCTTCTATCAATTCCTGGTTTTCTTCCATTGCTCTGTGCTCCGATGTCGTTCGCGCGGGCAAGCGCGGGTGTGCGCTGCACCAATATAGAGTAGCTGATCAAAAACTGCGCACCAGATTACAGCCCTACCCGGCCCACTCAAAGGGAGGAAGTTGCGCATGTTATGGATTATATTGCTATTGTTGTACAGCGAATACGACATATCAGCAAAGGCATAAAACATGAGTGCACCGTCCAAATGGCCATTACCCGAAAATGGCACGCGCTTCCTGACACCCGCATTTATGCTCAATAAACTGGCGAGGCACCCCCTGACAAGGGAGTGCTACCCCACGGCTATGGGCTTCTATCCCAGCGCCGACCTACACCGTATGCAGCGTAGTCGGCATGATGACAACCTGTTGATTTATTGCGTAGAAGGCAAGGGGCATGCCTCAACCGGAACATGGCATGGCACAGTTGCACCGGGCGATATATTACTTCTGCCACAGGGCGTGGCGCACCATTATGAAGCGGATACCAGTGATCCCTGGACTATCTACTGGGTGCATTTCCAGGGCAGCAGCACCGCCGTCTTCAACCAGTACCTGGGCGACCCCGAAGGTGACCGGCCCGTTACGGCCGCCGGCGTATCGCCACAGCTCATCGCCCAGTTCAGGGGCTTGATGGCGGTACACCGCACGGGCTACAACACCCGGGCATTTATCAACGCCGCTAACCAGTTGCGGCACTTGCTAACATTTATCGCCCTGCAGATGCGGGAAGCACAGGCCAACAGCCAGCACAGTTTCAAGCTCGAAGAAGTACAGAGTTTCATGCTGGAACAGATCGGCCGCCAGCTGGACCTGGACACCCTGGCCGCAACCGCGAAACTCTCCAAGTTTCACTTCGCCACCAAGTACAAGGCCTTAACCGGCTATTCCCCGATAAAGCATTTTCTGAATATGAAAATGGAGCACGCCTGCCACCTGCTGGACACCAGCGAACTTAGCGTAAAGGGCGTAGCCGCAGCCCTGGGATACGATGACCAGCTTTACTTTTCACGCGTGTTCAGGAAAACCGTGGGTATGTCACCACGCACTTATCGCAGTTCTGTACGTAACTAACTCTTCGCCGCCGCCAACTTTTCCGCAGGCTTGGGCTTGCTCTCACTTTTGACCACCTCACCAGAGTTGGTCAGGTGCTTCATCAGTAATCCGCGCATCCACTGGTGAGGTGCGCTGCGCGAGGTGCGCGTATGCCGCATAAGCGACATCTTGCCGCGGTTGCCGCTGTGCGTATTGCGAATCATGCGCTGCAGTTCAGCGGGCATCTCGTGGCCGATGATACGTTCCCTGTACAAACCACCTTCCTGGAAACCGGCGTTTGCCACCAGCAGCGAATCCGTCCGCGTAAGGACGCCTACTGCGGAGGAAAACTGGGTCGTTTCCAGCACAATATGGCGGTGCACGCCATACTGGCCCAACACATCGTCCACCATGCTGGTGTTCTCCCGGGTAAGGCCGGGGAGATACAGGCGCAGGTGGGGATAGGCCAGGAAGTCCTGCAGGCTCATCTCTTTATCGGCCAAAGGGTGCTCCACCCCCATGTAACAGCGGGGCGCTATTGCCGCAATGGGCTCCGCATGGATATCCCTTTCCGTCTCCAGCGCCACGAACGCAGCAAAGTCCGCCTCGCCCTTTTTAAGCTGGTCCTGATAATCCGGCGGCACTTCCGCCATAATAATTTGCACACTGGGCGCGATATCTTTCAGTTCCGCCATCAGGCTGGGCAGCAGGGACTCGCACAGGATAGGGGGCATGAGCAGCTTGAAGCTGCCCGCATAGGTATCAGGGCTGAATTCACCATCACCCAATACTCGCTCTACCGTTTCCAGCAAACTGGGCAGCTCGCGACCCAGCTCTTCGGCCCGGGGCGTGGGTACCAGCCCATGGGCCGTGCGGGTAAACAGTGCGTCCTCGAAAGAGTCACGCAACTTCTGCAAGGTCTTGCTCAAGGCTGGTTGCGAGACCGACAGGCGTTCCGCCGCCCGCGTTACATTGCGCTCTTCCAGAAGAATCTGCAGTGCCACCAACAAATTCAAGTCTGTTCTTATCAACTTACGGGAAATCATGCCAACCCCTAGAAATAACTTTTGGTTATAGTTCAAATGCTAACAAAAGCTACCCGGCAATTCACCCGACAAAATTACAATTGGCAGCAGTTCTGCCAGGATATCTCGCAAGCAGCCCGCTCCGAGGCCACGATGGCCTACTCAACCAGCAACAATTGCCGCCACTGATAATGTGGCCGCGCAGTACGCGGACTGCTAACATTAGCCCCGCCCGCTGGCTTTCGGGGCAAAACCTGATTTGTCGTGAGGAAACACATGCGAACTACTACCACCATCCTGGCCTACCTATTGCTGTCCGCGCTGTTAACTGCATGCAGTGGGGTGGATATCGAGCCCTCCAGCGTGGACCAGTTCGCCGCCGGCAACTACAAGTATTACAAATGGCGTACCAACCCCCTGCCCCCAAACAGCACCTCCTCAGATCCCTTCTATGCCATCGACCCGGTGATGCGGCGTGAAGTGAATGCCAGCCTGCAGGCCCGCGGCTATATTCTGGATAAAGCCCGGGCCCAGTTCAGCGTGGACTACCTGTATGGCATCGGGATGCGCGAGGGCGCGCAAAGTGAGCAGGCCAGTAATATCTCCCCGGTGCCCAGCGTGACCCCCAATCGCCAGGTCGACCAGGCCAGCGTGGACAACGCTATTGCCCTGGGCGGCGTTAAGGAGACCAGTAACATCCTCCTGCAATTCAACGACATGGATAGCAATGTCCAGGTGTGGCAGGTGCTCATGACCAAGATTGTGGAGAACGCCAATCGCGTGGACACCTCCCGCCTGGACGAGAACCTGACGAAATCGCTGGCACGCGCGATGAAGACCCTGCCGCAGGCTACGGCAGCTGGTACACCCGGGGGTTGACGCAGTGGGGCATGGGCTGCGCCAGCAGGGCGCGCTGCGCAGCAGCATCTTGTTGGACATCCCCGTGAAATCTTCCGTAGGCGAAGGTCAAGCTAGAGTGGCACAATTGCCAGGCCAATCATCGTGGCCAGGCCTTGTTGCCACTCCCGCAGTTGCTCAATGTCATAAGCCTCACCATCGGGCAAATTACCCCACACCGGCTGCGGCCAACAGGCATCGTCAGGCCGTCGCCCGATAACATGCAGGTGCATCTGCGGCACCACATTTCCCAGGCCGGCAAAGTTTACCTTGTCAAAGCCCAGCACCTGCTTGATAAACAGGGACACACCGGCACAATCGGCCAGCACTGCCCGGCGATGGTCGTCGGGCAGGTCCAACACATCGCTCAGCAGCGTCTCGGGCAGCAGGATGAACCACGGCACAGAGGCATTGCGATTTAGTAACAGTTCTGCGGTGGGAAGCCTCCCCAGGTGGTGGCAATCCGCCAGTAGCTGAGCGGGGATATCGTCCTGTGCCATAGCAACTCTCCGTAAGTGGGATCTTGCCGGCCCGGTCGCAAAGCTGCCTGGGCATTGCATAGCTGCTGCTTTACGGCTGATCCGTTTGCGGCCCTGGATGGGCCCATAAAAATATACTACGCCCTAGCCACCGGGCTGTACATCATCGTCCGCGATGTGCGCAGTCTGCCCGGAAGTCCCTATGAATGCCCACAGGAGATAGAACAACACGATAGCCACTGCACCCAGCCAGGCGCCCCGGTAGCCGAACAATTCCAGGTTGGCCCCGGCCAGCAGCGGGCCCACCACCCTTCCCCAGGAAGAGGCGGCACTGGCAATGCCCAACATACGCCCGCGGTACTCAAGCTTTGTCTTGTGGCTGATGATGGTATTGAGCACGGGCATACACAGTGTTGCCCCGGTCATGGCTAAAAACATTGAGCCCACCATACTGTGCATGGTGCTTGAAAACGAGGCATTCAAAACGCCCACCAGCAAGCAAAAAACCGCACAGCGCAATACCCGCCATTCACCCAGGGTCCGCACCATGGGACCCAGTAAGCCCGCCTGGAAGATAATCATTAGCACGCCCTGTATACCGAACACGATACCCACTTCCCTGGCACCCCAGCCCAGCATATCCCCCATCCACAGGGGAAAGAGGTAGGTGATGGTGCTAACGGAAGCGTTGTGCAGCACATACTGCATGACGAACAAGCGACTCCCGGTCTGCTGCAGCAGCCGGTAGTTCGACAATTTCGCACCCGTGGATTGCTCCTCCCGGTTCTGGCTACGCTTCTCAGGGGACAGGGATTCCGGCAGGAAACGGGCCGCCGCAATCACCGCCAATACGGACATACCCCCGGCCACGATACACGGTAGGGTGAAACTCGCACTGTCCCCGGAGAGCAGGCCACCCAGCATGGGGCCCAGCACAATTCCCAGACCAAACGCAGCGCCAATCAGGCCCATGCCGCGAGCACGGTTCTGCGGCGTAGTGATATCCGCCATCATGGCGGATGCTACACCGAAGTTGCCCGCCATAAGGCCGGCAAATCCGCGGGCAGCAAAAACCATCCACAACTGCCCTGCCAATCCCAGCATGACATAGGAAACAGCAGCTCCAGCGAGACAGATCATAATCACTGGCTTGCGACCAATGCGGTCGGAAAGGCGGCCCCAGAAAGGACCACTGATGCCCGCACAAACTGCATAGGACACGATAATGAGGGCGATATCCATTTTGTCCGCCCCCAGCTGGGGAGACAGAAAGGGCAGAATGGGTATAACGATGCCGAAGCCGATAAGATCCAGCACAATGACACCGAACAGGATGGGCACTAGGCGCTAGGCCCCGTTTGCCCCGCGGGAGTAGCCGGGTTGCCTACGCTAGTCACCCTGCCACCGCTGTACCTGCTCCAGCTCCAGATCGAACAGGTCAAGGGCACGGCCAACCGTTTGAGTCACCATTTCATCAAGGCTAGCGGGCCTGGCATAAAAGGCGGGGACCGGGGGGGCGATCACCGCACCGATTTCCGACAGTTGCGTCATGGTGCGCAAATGCCCTGTGTGCAATGGCGTTTCGCGCACCATCAACACCAGTCGGCGGCGCTCCTTGAGCACCACGTCCGCTGCTCGTGTCAGCAGGGTGGACGTCACTCCGGTGGCGATTTCCGACATGGTGCGAACCGAGCAGGGTGCAATCAGCATGCCGGCAGTGGGAAAGGAACCACTGGCGATGGAGGCACCAACATGTTTTACCGGATGCACCTCACTGGCCAGTGACTTAAGCTCAGCCAGGGACATGTCCATTTCATAGTGCAGGGTTAACTCCGCCGACTTACTCATCACCAGATGGGTGGGCACCTCACATTCGCGCAACAACTGCAGGGCGCGCACGCCGTAGACAATACCGGATGCTCCTGTGATCCCTACAATAACAGGCCGTGCCATTAATCAACTCCCAGCAAATCAGCAGCTGAAACTGTACCAGTATGGTGCAGGAAATTCACTTGGCCGGACGGCGACGAACGCCGGGTTTGCCAGAACGCGCGCCCTCTGGCTTCGATCCCGGTGCGCTTTTGGCGGCGTTACTTTTGGCCTTTTTAGCTTTGCCCGCGGCACCGAGCCTGGGCTTGGGCTTGCTTGCCTTCTTGCCACCTGGCGATGACTTGCCCCCGGCCTCCAGCCGGGATATCTGTAAACGCTGACCACTCACCCACACCGCCTTGAGGTGCTTGAAGATTTCCTTGGGCATACCTTCAGGCAGCTCGATGGTACTGTGATCATCAAAGATTTCGATACGACCGATATACTCGCTCTCAATCTCCGCCTCATTGGCGATGGCGCCCACGATGTTCCCCGGGTTCACGCCGTGTTCATTTCCCACCTCCAGGCGGAAGCGCTCCATACCGACATCAGGTTTGGCGGCCTTGGGTTTGGCGGCCCTGGTTTCCGTGGACCTGGTTTCCGTGGACTTGGTTTCTGTGGACTTGGTTTCTGCGCCCCTGGTTTCCGCCTTGCGGACAGCCTCAGGCGCCTTATCCCGCAGCGGCTTGCGCTCTTTGGCTTTGCGTTCAACAGGCCGGTCAGCGGGGCGCCCGCGATCACTGCGCCGGGGCACAGCTGCCGCCGCCTTTGCGCCAGCCTTTTCCTGTTGCAGCTGGGGTTTCTCGCCCTGGGCCAGCACTCCCAGAGCGGCGGCTATTTCAATAACCGGCACACCGTACTCATGTTGGTACTCTTCCACCAGCTTCCGGTATAACACCAGGTCTGCCGTATCGAGGGTTTCAGTAATGCGTTGCTTGAACTTGCCGAGCCGCTTACCAGTGACCTCCTCCGCAGTCGGCAACTCCATCTTCACAATGGCATTGCCTGTGGCTTTCTCGATAGCACGCAGCAGGCGTCTCTCGCGATTCGCAGCAAATAATATGGCATCGCCCTCACGTCCGGCACGACCGGTACGGCCTATGCGGTGAATGTAGGATTCTACATCGGAGGGAATGTCATAATTGATGACGTGGCTGATGCGCTTTACATCAAGGCCGCGAGCCGCCACGTCGGTGGCAACCAGGATATCAATCTTACCCTTTTTCAGCTTCTCGACGGTCTGCTCCCGCTGCTTCTGGGCGATATCACCGTTCAGTGCGGCCACCGAGTAACCACGTGCTGCCAGCTTATCCGCCAGTTCAACCGTCAGGATTCTGGTGCGCACAAAAATGATTATCCCGTCGAAGTCCTCAATCTCAAGGATGCGGGTGAGAGCGTCGAGTTTGTGGGTACCCGCCATCATCCACACCCGTTGGCGAATGGAGGCACTGTTCACCTTGGTCACTGCTATGGAGACTTCCCGCGGATCGCTAAGGTGTCGCTTGGCTATACGGCGAATGGCATCCGGCATAGTGGCGGAAAACAGGGCGATCTGGCGCTCATCCGGCGTCTGCTCCAGAATCCATTGCACATCTTCGATGAACCCCATGCGCAGCATTTCATCCGCCTCATCGAGCACCAGGGTTTTCAGGGCAGACAAATCCAGCGAGCCGCGACGCATGTGATCCATAACACGGCCGGGCGTGCCCACCACGACCTGGACACCACGTTGCAACTGGCGCAACTGTCCGCGATAGTCGGAGCCACCGTAAATAGGCACCACGTGGAAACCGCGCAGGTGTGCAGCATATTTCTGGAATGCTTCTGCTACCTGGATAGCCAGCTCGCGGGTTGGAGCCAACACCAACACCTGCGGCAATTTTTGCTTAGGGTCCAGCCGCGCCAGGATGGGCAGG
>CBDTVJ010000144.1:0-8861 GCA_965363655.1 uncultured Halieaceae bacterium
AGTGCGGCTCGAGCTTCGTCGACATTCCCGAGGCCCTTCTGAACAAAACCCAGCGTTAGCCAGATTCTTTGATTTGCAGGATCCACAGTGATGCCTTCATCGAGTATTTGAAGCGCCTCGCTTGACCTGCCAAGATAGTGCAATGTGATGCCAAGATTATTATGGACGTCTGCGCTACCGGGGTTTAATGCCAACAGGCGTTGGTACTGTTGCGCTGCTTTGTCATATTCTTTATTCACGAAATAGGTATTAGCCAGGCGCGATATTTCTGCGGGATCCTGTGTTGTGCTTACTGTCGGCGAAACCAGCGCCTCGAGCATCTTCAGATCGTGTTGCTGAGACTGGCCAAACCCCTGCTGTGTTCGCCCGGCTTCGATCACCGTGTTTTGAACTGGGCCATCAGCGCCAGCGATATAGAAGTTGCGGGTAAGCGCAAATACCGCGATGCCGAATACAGTTTGGAAGATGGCTAATAGGATCCAGAATTTCGCGCTTTGCTGCATGGTCATACCTTTGTTATTGCGCTCATTATTGTAAGCCCCGTATAACTTGATTACGCCCAATGATACAGGAGAAGTCGTGATCCTATCGTGCATGAACTAAATATACCCTCGCCACGTATATATTCTTTCATACACTGGTCACCTGGCACGCCTTTAACGTGCGACCATGCGAGACTATATAATGAAATTCATTGCCTATCTCACCACCGCTACCCTGGCCCTGGCCCTGAGTGCCTGCTCCACAGTTAAGGTCAGCGACTATAGCGACCTCAAACCGGCCATAGTGCTTGATGATTTTTTCAACGGCAGCCTCTCTGCCCATGGCGTGGTCAAGGATCGCAGTGGTCGCGTCATCAGGACGTTCAATGCCAGCATTGACGCCAGTTGGGATGCAGGCACAGGCACACTGGATGAAGACTTCATTTTCAACGATGGTGAAAAGCAACGACGCGTGTGGAGACTGCAGCCACAGGATGATGGCAGCTATATCGGAACTGCAGGAGACGTAGAGGGTAAGGGGCTGCTTACCCATTCGGGCAACAGCGTATTTCTCGATTACGTTCTACAAATCCCCTATGGCGAGGGCACGGTTGATGTGCGGGTCGATGACCGGATGTACCTGGTATCACCCGGCGTACTGATCAATGAATCACAAATGACTAAATTCGGCGTGCGCGTTGGCTCGATACTATTAGTAATACTGCGACAGGCGCTTCCTATGACATCAGGCACCGAGTCGGGCGCACCTGCACCGCACTCCCGATCCGCCCTTTAAAGTGACCGGGATGGTTTGCCAGGGCGTATATCCACCACAACTTACAAGGACTTTTCTGATGAAAACAGAGACAACACCAGCCACTGCTACCAGCGCCAACAGTACGGTGGCATACCCCCGACTTCCTTGCAGGGGCTGCATGGCAGACTGCAAGCATTATGCTACCTGTGAGGGACGCCCATGGAGGGTGTTAAAGCGATGAGCACTACTCGCCAAACGCTTGGGACCCACTTCTTTAGCGGCGGCGAGGGCTGAGCGTATGCACTGTTACTGTTAGGGACAAAAAACCAGAGCTCTGCCCGAGGATCTACCGTATCAATCCCTGGGACAGCACCCGGTCATTCGCTATTGCAGCGCGTCCAGGGCGTCCAGGTCTTGTTCACTTACCGCCACATCTGCAGAAGCACAGGCCATGTGGGATGCTTCCTGCGAGCGTCTGAAACAACTCAACTCTCCCTCATAGTTCATACACCAGCGGCCACGCCGGTCAAGACTTACAATGCTTGCCGACCTCTGGTCATGGCAGGTCACCTGGTACAGGCCATAAAAACCCCCTGAGGGGAGGATCCCTGTCTTCGTCTTCTCCAACGAAATAGTGCCGGCAGCCTGAGTGGGCGCTACTGCAAGTCCCGCCGTGAGAAGCAAGGCTGTAATTAAAACGCGCATGATGATCTATCTCCTGAGTGCATTCTGATAACTTTTACGCACGCTGGAGCAGCCCGGATCAACCCGGCTGGCAATTTGCCTGGGCCGGATGGGGCGAATGTGCCTTATTTACAGGGGAAAACGTCTATCAGCGTGAACTTGTACAGCTTCTGTCCAGGTTCCGTACTGCAGCGCCTGCATGACTACTGCTGATCGTGCGTGGGAAATATCAGTTGCTTTATGTCGAAGCCAAGGCTGTCTGCTCGCTTGATAAAGCGCTGCATCATCACTTCATCAACGACGGGCGTTCTGGATAGAAACCACAGGTAGGAGGTATCAGGGCCACTGATAAAGGCATACTGATAGTCCTCCTCATCCAACTCAAAAATGACGTAGGAACCGTAGAAGGGGCCAAAGAAGGACACTTTCAAATAGCCCTCTGCGGGATCATCGACAAAAAATGCTTTGCCCTCGGCTTCCTGCCACTCACCGTCCTGCGCTGAAAAACCCCGGTTAGTCACCTTCACCCCACCGTCCTCGCGCAACGAATACTCCGCCGTAACCTCCATCAACCCTTTTTCGAACGAGTGGTCCAGGCGCGCGATTTCGTACCATTTCCCCAGGTACCTATCGAGCTCAAAATTCTGCACCGGCGTGACATCTTGGGGCATACCCAAACATCCACCCAGCAGCAGCGTCAGGCAGCACACCTGTATCTTGTACAGAACTTTCATTGATGGTCCCCGACTGGCCTTATAGAACTGTTGAGCATACTACTCGCGATCAGCCCTCGCGATAGGGACGAATCACATTTTCCGCATACCAGTTGATCATGCCGATCTTCTCGTCCACCGTCTGCGTATCGGGTTTTCCGTCATAGGGGTTGCGGAAGGCAATGATCACCTCGGTCACGCCGGCTGCGACCAGGTCGTGCAATCCCTCCTTGGAATAGGCGGCTTCGGTCATCGCGTGGTATTCAAAGGCGCCTTTATCCCGCCCGAAGTCCTTACGAAACGCTTCAATCTGGGCGATTTTATCGCGCAGTTCTGCCAACGAGGAACCAGCAGAGATCCAGCCATCGCCCAGTCTGGCGGCACGGCGCAGGGCCGGTTTGGCATGCCCACCCACCAGCAGTGGAATGTGGTGATCCGGCACCGGGCAGAGCTTGACCGGGGCAATCTGGAAGATCTCACCCTCATAGCCAAAGTACTCCCCGCTCATCAGTCCGTTGACGATCTCCATCATCTCATCCATACGCTTGCCGCGCTTCTCCCACGGGATCTGGCACACCTCGAAATCCTCGGGCCAGGGGCTGATGCCCACACCGAAGCCGAAACGATCCCCCAGCAACACACCCAATGAGGCAAGCTGCTTGGCCACAATCAGTGGCTGCCTGACGGCCAGCTTGATCACCGAGGTGGTGAAACGCAGTTTCTCCGTGCGGGCGGCCAGGTAAGGGATAGCCACAAAGGGCTCCAGGAACGGTACATCTTCCAGAAAGTCCCGGGTGCCGTCGTCGTTGTAAGGATAAACATCGGAGCCCTCCTGCGGATAGCAGATGCTGTCCGGGAAGGTGAAAGTGTCGAATCCTGCCTGCTCTGCGGCGATGGCCAGTGGCAGGTACTCATCGGGGGGACACATGGTAGCGTGATAGGCAAATTTCATTATTATTCGTCCTGTTAAGTCTGGCGCAAGAATGTATGGGTTGTTACGCAGGTGAAACGCTATCAGATCGCTATTGACCCACGTAGGGAGCGCGACCCAAGGTCAGGGGCCAGTTTACGCCCGTCCGGGTATGGACACAGATCAAGATTCATTTATAGTCGAGCATTCTATAATAAGACAATAAGGATTTCCCATGCGCCCGGGCATTACCTGTACAGTGTTGCTACCTGCTCTCCTGTTAACAGCCTGCAGTGGTGACAAATCACTGTCAGAGCAAGCCAACGATTTCGGCGGACGCGGCATCAACAACGCCAATATGCAGTTGCAACCGGTCACCGACCTGCTGGACCTGTCGCCGCCACCGCCCAACCCCGAACGCAACGCCTACTTCGGTGACCTGCACGTGCATACCGAATACTCCTTTGACGCCTACAACTTCGGCACTACCGCCACGCCCTATGACGCCTATCGCTACGCCCAGGGCGAGGCCATCATGCACCCCAGCGGCTTCCAGGTGCAGTTGCGCACGCCGCTGGATTTTTACGCCGTTACCGATCACGCCATGTTCCTCGGGCTGGTCAAGGAAGCGGCTGATACCAGCACTGAGTTTTCAAAGTACGACGTGGCCCAGCCCATCCACAACATCAATGACCCTGACAACCTCGGTATTACCAGCATCATACAAAGGGTAGTCAACTTTGCCGGTTTTATACCCGACACGCTGGCAGGCATACAGAACGGCTCTATCGACGGGGAGTTGACTATGGACGTCACGCGCCGTGCCTGGCTGGATACCATCAATGCCGCTGAACAATTTAACGACCCCGGCAAGTTCACCACGTTTGTAGCCTATGAATACACCACCGGTTCAGATGATCGCGGCAACCTGCACCGCAACGTCATCTTCCGCGGCAGCGAAAAGCTGCCAGCCGTACCCTTTTCACGTTTGAATTCACAGAACCCTGAAGGCCTGTGGGACTGGATGGACACACTGCGCGCACAAGGGATAGAGAGCCTCGCTATCCCCCATAACTCCAACGGTTCCAACGGCCAGATGTTCAAACTGGTGGACTGGGCTGGCAAGCCACTGGATGACGCCTATGTCGAACGTCGCATCCGCAACGAGCCATTGGTGGAGATCACCCAGATCAAGGGCACATCAGATACCCACCCTACCCTCTCTCCCAATGACGAATGGGCAGATTTTGAAATCTATCCACTGCGCGTCGGCACTACCCTGCCCAGCGACCCCAACGGCAGCTACGTGCGCCAGGCACTACAGAACGGCCTGGCCCTGGAAGCAAAGGGCATCAAGAACCCCTTCCAGTTTGGCCTGGTGGCTGCCAGCGATACCCACGTGGCGGCAACCACCGACGATGAATCCACCTTCTTTTCCAAGGCGGGCATTCTCGACGGTGAACCGCTGGGACGCGGTTCAGTGCCCGTATCGCTGTTATATGGCGCGGTCATAAGCCTGTATGCGCCTGAGAACCTGGTAGAAGTAGCAGGCAGAACCTACATCACGGGCGGTGGTTTTGAAACCTGGAGCGCCTCCGGTATTGCCGGGGTCTGGGCGGAGGAGAACAGCCGCGATGCCATCTACGACGCCTTCAGGCGCAAGGAAACATTTGCGACCAGCGGCCCGCGTATCAAGGTGCGATTTTTTGCCAGCACCACTTTCGACCAGCATATTCTCGCTGACAGCCAACTGGTTGCGAGAGCCTATGCTGACGGTGTGGCCATGGGTGGTGAGCTGTTCGCCAACGGCACTGCGCCTTCTTTTATCGTGTGGGCCTCCGGCGACCCCAGGGGCACACCGCTGCAGCGCATGCAGGTCATCAAGGGCTACGTCAAGGATGGTAAACCCATGGAACAAATTTACGACGTGGCCTGCTCCGACGGCCTGCAAGCCGATCCTATGACACACCGCTGCCCGGATAACGGCGCGAAAGTCGACCTCTCTGATTGTTCAATCAACGCTGATGTTGGTGACGGGGAAATGCTGACACTGTGGCAAGACCCGGACTACGATGCCGACGTCGACGCGTTCTACTACACCAGGGTATTGGAAAACCCCACCTGCCGCTGGTCTACCTGGGATGCTCTCAGGGAAGGTGTAGAACCCCGCGCCGATCTGCACAAAACACTACAGGAACGCGCCTGGAGCTCTCCGATCTGGGTCAGGTAGTATGTCCTAAACCTACTGACGCCTGTCGAGTTGCGCCAGAATCCCGTCGAGTTTTCGACTGATCAGGGTTTGCAGGCGAATCATTTCCAGCTTGGGCCAGGTGCAGCGTTCGCCCGAGTCGATCAGGCGGTGCATCTGTTTTTCACTGGGAAAGCTGAGCAGCCTGAAGGGGTTGTGGAATTTATAGTCGGGCAGGATATTGACGTCACCGACGTAATCCTGGTTGATGATGGACCGCAGCAGGCTGGCACCCTGTGTCACCACCCCACCCTTCTTATCCATCCTGTCGGCAATCAGGGTCACTGCGTTAAACCATTCCCTGGTAGAACGTCGGCTCGCCTCCCTAAGAATACCCAGCGTATTCTTTTTGCGATGACCGTCACTAACAAAGGGAATTACATGCGGGTTGGTCTGGCTGACCACATAGTGATTGACGCCATAAAGGCGCGCCAGCCGTTTGGCGGGCAGGTCATCACTGACGGAGCCATCCACCCATTTGCGCGAGGGCAGGTAATCCATGCGCTCGCCATGGCTGTCCAGGGCCTGCAGGGTGACCGCGGGGAAAATCCCCGGCACTGCGGCAGATGCCATCACTGCGCTGCGCATCAATACAAACGGCGATGCGGTGGCGTTGAGCAGACGCGAGGTCTGGTGCGTTTCCGCCGGCGCGACGGAGACATTCATGGCACGGCCAGTCTTGGCGAAGGCCTGCTGGAATGTCATATCGGGAATAAATTGTGCAATTGCCGTCTCTAAATCGGCCACTGGCGCCACTATGTTACCCCTGTAATTTGGGGGTACGCGGTCCAGGAAATACTCCGGACGCATCAAGTCGACAAGTTCTTCGGCACTGTGAGTAGCGACAATGCTGCCTACTATCGCCCCGCCACTGGAGCCGGAAAGAATCGTCGGCAACAGGTCGGCTGCGGCCAGTGCACGAATCACGCCCACGTGAAAAAACAACAGGGAGCCGGAACCGCTCATCATAAACGCGGAGCGTCCAAAACAGTGGCTGGCACGGCGGAAAAAATTCAGTTTATCTTCCCTGCTGACTTCACCGCTGGTGTCATTGGCGAGTATATCCAGGGCATCGACTATCTCTTCGATGTAATCCTGGACCAGGCTCTTGGTGCCTGACAGGGCGTGCGCGTAAAGCCCGGATTTGCCCATGCCGCCCATATTGCCGTGGATGCCTTCATTGAGCGTGTAGAGCAGGCCCTTGATATCGTGCCTGGCTTTCAGGCTTTGTAGCCTGTCCAGCCGTATGCGAATGGAGACGTAATCGTACTGCTTGGTGGCATCGATCCGGCGCCAGCGATCCAGGCCATTATTCTTGTCATACGCGTGGGCGGCTGCTATCCATTCCTCATAGCTGCCTGCCTTTCTCAACGAATGTTTTAGTTTGAGGTTACCCTTGATCAACATAGTGCCACCCTGTAAATGAACCGCTCATTTTACTCTGTTCAAGCCCTGCCAGTCACATCCACAATAGCCTACTACCAGTTTCTTAATCAATGACATGACCCATGTCACGATATTGCTAGCGGCAAGTGGATAAGCAGACTGCGCCATATAGCCAATCGATATTGCAAGTAATACGCAGGTTCTTGACATTTCGATTATTTCTACATGCACAAGTATGAGATCAACGACGGAGCGGACAACGGCCTGGAGCTGCGCCGGCATTACACCCAGACTTCCAGGTTATCCGCCTGCTCCAGTTGACGGTCCAGCCTGCTCGTTAGCAGATCTGACATACCACAACTTGCCAGCATCTCATCGACACTGGCTTGGTCGCTGGTATCAAGCGCGTCGTAAGTGGCTTGCACGCGCTGTAACAGGAAGAAGCGATACGGCTGGGCCACAGAGGATATCTCCTGGTCCCGCACGGTGAACTGCGCGCTGCCCAGCATGCGTTCAGCAGTTGCTCCCGCTGCAGGTTCATTGTCCGCCAACCAGTCGTTGATCACCTGCGCTGCGGCAATTGTCTCGGGGACAAAATCTTCGGCAATGATCTTCAACACTGCCAACAGTGTGTCCGGCATCTCATCGTCCGCCAGGAAATCCGTGCTGGCGTTGAAGTACTCGGGTGCATCCTGGTCGGCTCGGTTCATGCGTTCCACCCAGCGATAGGTACGCACCGCGCGCTGTTGCATCAGGCGGGCTGGATAAGGGTCGCGACCCAGGTGGGCGTACATGGGTGCAATCAGACCGAAATCACCAATGCAGGGACGCCCGCCCAACAGATAGGGGTAACACTCGAAATGCGCGTCGAGTGCATCGAGATAGTCAAGATACAGGGTCTCTACCAACACCTTGGTATCATCATTGACGCCCCATATCTGCGCCACGTGGCGCATCCTGTTCATCATGTGCTCGGTCTTGTCTTGCCGCTGCGGCAGGTCGCGCTGGGAGTGGAAGAAGTGATAACGCACGAAGTCGAGATTTTCCTCGGCAAAGTTCCAGCGGTAGTGCATGGCGGGGCGCAACAACCCGTCAGTGCCAATGACATCGAACAGGGCACTGGCAATCTGCTGCCTTGGAGTCTGTGGCTTGCACGGCCGGCCGTTAGTAGCCTCAAAATGTTCGATGATCGCAGCACCATCGCGAATCACCTCGCCGTCAGGCGTCAGCAAGGTGGGGATAGTGGGGATCTTCCCCAAGGGCAGAATTTCAGCCTTGAAGCTCTCGTGGCCGGTGGACAACTCCTTAAACACGATGCCATTTTTGATCAGGTAAGAGCGCGCGCGGCCCGAGTACAGGGAATGCGTAATGGCGTACAGCGTATGAGTTCCCGGCATTGGGTTATCTCCAGTTATTCAGCTACTATGTAAGAGGCTGTTGAGTTTGATCTCCCGGACGCTAATGACGACCAGCGCGGGCTCATAATTGACACTTATACTGCCAATATATTAAAACAAAGTAAACGGGTGCTGAGGGATCGCTACTCCGAGGAGCACACTGGATTCATTCATAACAGGTATTGCGGCTTAGCCCCGCCTTTGGACTCTATGAAAAAACTGAATTATATGGACACCGGTTTCCTGCTCGCAGAAACCCGGGAAACCCCGATGCACGTTGGCGG
>CBDTVJ010000145.1:0-8846 GCA_965363655.1 uncultured Halieaceae bacterium
ACTGCCGACACCATCGACCTTATGGTAACCAGGCACGTTATCTCCAGACAGGTTTTGGTAAAAATCAATCAGGGGGCTGGTTTGCGAATAATAGACTTCCAGACGTTTGCGTACGGTTGCCTCGGTATCATCATCGCGCTGTACCAATGGCTCACCCGTTTCATCATCCAGGCCATCCTGTTGTGGTGGGTTGTAACGCACATGATAGACACGACCTGAGCCGGGGTGCACGCGCCGACCACTCAGTCGCGCAACAATTTCTTCGTCATCCACCGCAATTTCCACTACATGGTCTATGTTTACACCGGCATCCACCATTGCTTCAGCCTGCGGAATAGTGCGTGGGAACCCATCAAACAGGAAGCCCCCGGCACAGTCATCGTCCAAAATACGTTCCTTTACCAGCCCAATAATAATCTCATCGGAAACCAGGCCACCGGCATCCATTACCTTCTTGGCCGCTATCCCAAGATCGGACTGCGCCTTAACCGCCGCGCGTAACATGTCACCCGTGGAAATTTGTGGAATGCCATATTTCTCGCAAATGTATTGTGCCTGCGTACCTTTACCCGCGCCTGGAGCGCCCAATAAGATCAATCGCATGTTGGTGATTCCTCTACATTATCCGGTGTCAAAAGGTTGTACGACAAACTTGAAAATGGAGACATTGAAAGCGCGATAACCATACACAGCGCATTAAAAGGTTACAAGTCCTCCTTTTGAGCCGCCGTCCACTCCTTGGCGCGACGCCACAATTGATCGAGCTGCTGCTCATCCAATGTTCCCAGGGTGCTACCCTCTTTCTCGGCTATAACTTCCATATAAGAGAAACGTCGTTCAAACTTTGTTGAGGATAGACGAAGGCTTTCTTCCGCATCCAGTCCCAAATGACGGGCGAGATTGACACAGGTGAACAGGACATCGCCCATTTCCTCATGAATCTCGTTGGACTGGGCGCTGGCCAGCGCACAGCGCAACTCATCTACCTCTTCCTGTAATTTATCTAATACTGCTGCGGCATCTGGCCAATCGAAATTGACCTGCGCCACACGCTTTTGCAACTTTTGCGCCCTGGGTAAGGCGGGTAGCGCAACAGGCACATCGGCTAAAATCCCGGTCTGCTGCTTGTTGTCACGTTCAGCCTGCTTGATTGCTTCCCAACTCTGTTTTACCTCGGCCACTGAGGTGCGCGCATTCACTATTCCTTCCAGCTGGCCGTCTGCGAAAACGTGAGGATGCCGGCGAATGAGTTTGTCCACCAATGTATTCACTACCGTAGCAAAACTAAAATGCCCCTGCTCCCGCCCCAACTGGGAATAGAAAATCACCTGGAACAGGACATCGCCAAGTTCCTCCTCCACATGGGCATAATCCTCATGTTCTATCGCTTCTGCCAGCTCATAGCACTCCTCCAGGGTGGAGGGCACTATGCTCTCGAAGCTCTGCGCAATATCCCAGGGACAACCGGTCTGTGGGTCACGCAGCCGCTCCATAGTGCGCAGCAGGTCAGGCAATGAATACTTGTTGCGCTCCATGGTGCTACCTACTCCGACACGCGCACTGCAGAAACCACATTCTTCAGGCGATCGATGCGCTCCAGCAACTTGGACAGGGAACCCAGGTTTGGAACTTCGACCCGCATGCGCATGGTTGCAGTATTGCGCTGTTTATTGGTCTGGGTGTTTACAGACAGGACATTGATACGGGCATTGGCAAACAAGCCGGTGATATCCCGCAACAGGCCATGGCGGTCATAGGCTTCAATGGCGACATCCACTTCATAGTGGGCGCTGGGGGCCACACCCCACTCTACCTCTATAACCCGCTCCGGGACGCCCTCCTGCAGCTTTAACAGCCTGCCACAATCAGCGCGATGAACACTAACACCTCGAGTTTTGGTGATAAAACCGGTTATGGCATCGCCGGGCAGGGGCTTGCAACAGCCCGCCATATTAGTGAGAAGATTGCCAACGCCCCTGACCTGCACCTGGTCCCGATAAGCACCGCCTGAGGGCTTCGCCAGGCGCAGCTGCGGCTCGGGCTTGCTTTCAACCAGCCCCTGCGCGGCATTTAACGCCCGTGCAGACGGGAGATCCCCGGCACCTACAGCGGCATACATATCTTCTACTGAATTGAACTGCACTTTCCTGGCAATGCGCTGGTAATCCACACTGGTCAGAGCCAGGCGCTTGAACTCTTTTTCCAGCAAATGCCGCCCCGCAGCAATATTTTCGTCTCGAGCCTGGCTCCTGAACCAGTACTGTACCTTGGCACGGGCGCGAGACGTGTTGATATACCCCATTTCCGGCTGCAGCCAGTCGCGCCGGGGGCGCTCTTCATTACTGGTCAGCACCTCTACCCGCTCGCCTGTCTGCAACTTGTAGGTCAGGGGAACGATGGATCCATTGACTTTCGCGCCACGACAGCGGTGCCCGATCTCCGTATGAACGTGATAGGCAAAATCAAGGGGCGTAGCACCATGCGCAAGATTAACCACATCGCCATTGGGAGTGAACGTATACACCCTGTCCTGGGCCACGTTGAAACTGAATTGCTCGGCGACACTGCGGGCATCGCCGGTTTCCTCATGCCAATCCAGCACCTGGCGCAACCACGCGATCTTTTCCTCATAGGTGCTGGCCAGCTCGGTCTCCGCATCCGAGCCTTTATAACGCCAGTGTGCACACACCCCCAACTCTGCTTCTTCGTGCATTTGATTGGTGCGTATCTGTATCTCGAGAACCTTGCCCTCCGGACCGATTACCGCGGTATGCAACGAGCGATAGCCGTTTTCCTTGGGGTTGGCAATATAGTCATCGAACTCATTGGGAATATTGCGCCACAAGCCGTGCACCAGGCCCAGCGTGGCGTAACAATCCTTGATTTGTGGCACCAGTATGCGGACTGCACGAATATCGTAAACCTGGGAAAACCCGATACCCTTACGCTGCATTTTGCGCCAGATGCTGTAAATATGCTTGGCGCGACCGGCAATTTCGAACTCCAGGCCCTCTCTGTGCAAGACCTTGTTGAGCTCTTCTTTAACGCGCAGGATAAAATGGTCCCGCTCGAGGCGTTTACCGTCCAGTAATCGCGCGATCTTGCGGTAAGCGTCGGCGTAGATATAACGAAAAGACAGGTCTTCAAGTTCCCACTTTAAATGACCAATACCCAACCGATGTGCCAGCGGCGCATAGACATCAAACACCTCCTGGCCAATCTGGCGCCGGCGCTGCTCGTCTTCCTTCACGACACGAATCGCACAGGTACGCTCCGCCAGTTTTATCAGCGCGACCCGCACATCATCGACCAGGGAAATAAGCATTTTGCGGATATTGTCTTTCTGGCCATGAGCCTGGCCCAGCACGGGGCTGTCGGCCTGCAGTGGGATCTCTCCAATCGCAGCCATACGCTCGACACCAACGATCAACTCAGCTACGCCCTCACTGAATTGACGTGTTACTTCATCCAATGCAAGCCGCTGTTCCCGCACTGCCCGGTACAATATCCCGGCCAACAGGCAATCCAGGTCGACTTGTAAGTCGGCCAAAATTATTGTGATGTCCAGACCTGCCGAAAAGCAGTTCATTTCCCTGGCCCAGTCACCGGTATCAGTCCCTGGCGTGCCCTGCACACGCCGCACAAGGTGACATGCCTGCAACAGTTGATCCCGATCCTGGTCTTCCAGCTGTTGCAGCGGCAAGTGTTCCAGCCAACAGTCGAGGTCAATCGCACCGGCTGCGTCGATATGGGACTGGTGACGTACCTGGACCATGATAAGCGCCCCTTACTCTGTAGCGAACACGCCAGTGGAAAGATAGCGATCACCGCGATCACAGACAATCGCCACTATAACCGCGTTTTCCACCTCAGTGGACAATCTCAGCGCACCGGCGATCGCACCACCAGAAGAAACGCCGCAAAAGATACCTTCTTCCGCTGCCATACGGCGCATGGTCACCTCCGACTCTTGCTGGGAAATATCCAGCACACGGTCGACGCGCGACGCCTGGTATATCCTGGGCAGGTACGCTTCTGGCCAGCGCCTTATACCGGGAATGCTGGACCCTTCCAAGGGCTGCAGGCCAATGATCTGGACATCCGGATTCTGCTGTTTGAGATAGGTAGAACAGCCCATGATCGTGCCTGTGGTGCCCATGGAGCTGACCAGGTGAGTGATGGTGCCCCCGGTCTGCTGCCACAGCTCCGGACCGGTTCCCACGAGGTGGGCCCGGGGATTGTCAGGATTCCCGAACTGATCCAGCACTGTGCCCTGCCCCTGTGCCTGCATCTCCAGCGCCAGGTCCCGTGCTCTTTCCATACCCTCCTGCTGGGAAACCTCGAGCAACTCGGCGCCGTATGCGGACATGGCAAGCTTGCGTTCCAGGCTCATATGGGAGGGCATAATCAGGATAAGCCGATAACCACGAATCGCTGCAGCCATGGCCAGCGCAATCCCGGTATTACCGCTGGTAGCCTCTATGAGTGTATCTCCGGGCTTTATCTCGCCGCGCTCCTCTGCCTGGGCAATCATACTCAGGGCAGGTCTGTCCTTGAGAGAGCCGGCGGGATTAGTGCCCTCGAGTTTGGCCAGGATGGTGTTACTGGTCTCTCCCGGGAGCCGCTGTAGGCGCACCAGTGGTGTATTTCCTATGCAGGCTTCTATCGTTGGATACTGTGGCATAAATGATTACCGCTCGCCGGGAGTGTAAATTATATCGAATTAGTCGCTGTAGAGACCATGGGCAATTGCATCAATCAGGTAATATCCAGAGCGCAAAAAAACAGTCATTCATCCAGCACTGCGAAGGCGACCACATAATCAAGCTCGTCAGCAATACTCAAGGCGACACGCTGTCCTCCGCGCTGTGTGGCCACTTGCAGGGCGCCACCGGTCAACCGCACCAGGGGCGCACCCTTGTCATCGTGCTCAATCTGGATATCCTGCCAACTCACCCCTCGCCCGATTCCTGTTCCCAGGGCCTTGGCTATCGCCTCCTTGGCGGCAAAACGCTTGGCCAGCAGCCGGCCGGGTTGGCCACTGTCGCGATACTCTCGCTGCTCTCCCTCGGTCAAGATGCGCTTGACGAAGCGCTCCCCCAGACGGGAAAGAACATCGTCTATACGCTCAACCTTGAGAATATCGGTACCGATCGAGATCAAGTAGGCTCCCCTGGAATACTCCCACCATGGTGTTGCCCGCGGGGCGCGCTGGGGCCCGCTGGCCGGCCTGCGCGGAATAGTTCACGGCTGCGCAGCGGCAGTTCGCCCAGGTGTGAGGCCAGCACCTCCCGCAGCAAACGTTTCGCTGTGAAGCGCACATCTCCGCCGAATTCACCGCAGGCCATTTGTAATAAATGGCAGCCAGCATAGGCCGAAGCCACTTTATCGGTGTGTTCGCCAAGAGCCACCAGTCCATACTCCGGATCGTAGTAGTAGCGCCGGGATTCGCACACGGGCTGCCCACTGGCCCCGTCCACGTCGAAATCAAAACTGTACCCCAGCTCGTCCAGCAGCGTAATTTCAAATCGTCTTAACACGGCATCAAGGGCTACATTGTCTGCCAGTGACTGCAAGGCTGTGCCATAGGCGGCAAAGAGCCCCGGGTGCGGATCATTCTGGTGCAGCAGACGTACCATCAGCTCATTGAGATACATGGCACTGAACATGCGGTCACCGCGCAGGGGGAAAGCGACACCCGCTGCTTCAGTCATCGTTAGCGTCTTGAGTTCAGCACGGCCTGAAAATGACAACAGCAGCGGCGTGAATGGCTGCAAAAGGGCCGTTTTGCTGCCGTTACGGGATTGCCGCCTGGCGCCGCGCGCTACCAGGCTGATGCGCCCGTGCTCAGCAGTGAAAACATCCAGCAAGGCACTGGTATCCCGGTAGGGACGGCTGTGCAATATATAAGAGGGTTGCAGGTTAACGCGCATAGCGGGGCAGTGAAGCTTCAGCGATCATCGTAACCGAGGCTACGCAGGGCTCGCTCATCGTCTGACCAGCCGGATTTCACCTTGACCCATAAACGCAGCATCACTTTGTCGCCAAACAGGGTCTCCATGTCTTTGCGGGCATCGGATCCAATGGAGCGCAGGCGAGCGCCCTTCTCTCCTATCAGGATTATCTTCTGGCCTTTGCGCTCGACAAAAATCACCGCCGAGATATGCAGCACGGCATCTTCCAGAGAAAACTCCTCGATTTCCACGGTGATTGCGTAGGGCAATTCCTCGCCCAGCTGCCGCATTATTTTTTCCCGCACTATTTCCGCTGCCAGAAATCGCTGGCTGCGATCCGTAATCTGATCCTCCGGGAAAAAATGAACCGATTCAGGCAGGAACGGAAGAATCTGCTCCTCAAGCTCATCGACATTGTGTTGCCGCAGGGCTGAAACGGGAAGGATGGCGGCAAAATCGGCCTTTTGGTCCAGGGTTTGCAGGTGCGGTAGTAAATCGGCTTTGTCGTCGATGAGATCAACTTTATTGACCACCAACAGGCAGGGTCGCCCGGATTGCAGCACCTGTTGCAGCACCATCTCATCCTCCTCCGTCCACGCAGTTCGATCCACCACAAACACGACCAGGTCCACGTCCCTGATAGCGGAACTCGCAGCCCTGTTCATGTAGCGATTGATCGCCTTGGCTGCATTCATATGCAGCCCGGGAGTATCGATAAAAATTATCTGGTGATCGCCCTCAGTCTTTATCCCCAGCACCTGGTGACGCGTGGTTTGGGGCTTCCTGGAAGTAATGCTTATTTTCTGGCCAAGAAGGTGGTTCAGCAGGGTTGATTTACCGACATTGGGACGTCCCACAATGGCGACATAGCCGCAACGCCCGGGACTATCAGCTGGCATGGACTTGCAACTTTTCCAATGCCGAGCTGGCGGCGGCTTGCTCAGCCTTGCGACGGCTCGCGCCATTGCCTTCCGCCACAAGCCCCTGTTTATCCAGACGACAGGCCACATGAAAACTCTGGTCGTGATCATCTCCCTGGATATTCAGTAATTCGTATTCCGGCAAGGGGTGATTGCGTCCTTGCAGGTACTCCTGCAGACGAGTTTTGGCGTCCTTGCCCGCAGTTCCCTGCGTGAGTTGCTGCAAACGGGGGGTAAACCAGGCGAGAACGCATTCCCGGCATTTTTCAACGCCACTGTCCAGTAAAATGGCACCGACTATCGCTTCGAAGGTATCAGCCAGGATAGAGCTACGCCTGTGGCCGCCGCTCTTGCGTTCGCCCCGACCCAGCCGCAAATACTCGCCAAGTTGCAGCTCCCGCGCCACCTCCGCCAGGGTATCACCCTTGACCAGGGATGCGCGCATGCGGCTCATCTCCCCCTCCCGGGACTGGGGAAACTGTCGATACAGCGCTTCTGCAATAATGTGATTGACGATCGAGTCCCCAAGAAACTCCAGCCGCTCGTTGTTGTCGCCACCCGCACTGCGGTGGGTCAAAGCGAGAGCCAGCAGCTGCGGATCACTGAATTCATAACCCAGCGCCCGCTGCAGGTGGGCGATGTCTGCCATGGACTATTTTTTGCCGCTTTCGGAGCCATCGATTGGCTCCGGGTTGCCTACCGCAAAATGCAGGTCATCGAACTTGAGCACTGAATCTATGCGTCCGGCGACAGACTGCCTGACCTCATAACTGGCATCGATATAGGTGACGCCTTTTTTGCGATAGATTTCAATTTCCCTGGGGTCCAACTCGTAGATCTGGTTGGTATTGAATATATTTTCAATATTGCGACGAATTTTTCTTGGAGTAAGTGTTTGCGTCTCCTTCTCCATCACAATTCGAGTGATAATATCCTTCACACTGAGGTACTCAAAATAGGGTGGCGACATGCGAATCGCACACATGACGAAAAAGCCCGCCATAATGATGATCAGCAATATACCCGGAATTGAGATACCTGCTTGATAGCTGCGTGAATTCATAGCTGTTTCCTCCTGTACTGCCTTGTAATTATTCTATCCCACCAACACGACTGAAGCTCGGAATACTCAGGAAAGATTCCCAGTGCATCCAAATCGCAAATGCCTTACCCACTATATCCTTTTCCGGCACCTGACCCCAAATCCGGCTGTCGCTGCTATTGTCGCGATTGTCACCCATCATAAAATAATGCCCCGGCTTGACCACCACTGAAAAATCCTGGGCCGGGCGCATACTATCCACTTGCACCTGATGCTCGGCCGCACCAAGGGTTTCCTGTCCAACACGATAGCGAGACTTCTGGCCGGAATCACCTGCCACTGGCTGCAATGCCACTGGCTTACCATTTATAGACAACTGCTTACTGCGATAGGTCACGGTGTCACCGGGTAGACCCACTACCCGCTTGATGAAGTAGGTATCGTTCATATGTGGCGGGAAGAACACCATAACATCTCCCCGCTCGGGTTCATTAAAATCCACAACCTTGGTCCGTAAAACCGGCAAGCGGATACCATAGGTAAACTTGTTGACCAGGATGTAATCTCCCACTTGCAGTGTCGGCACCATGGAGGATGAAGGTATCTGAAAAGGCTCAACGAGAAAGGAGCGCAGTACAAAAACGACAAATAAAACCGGGAAAAATGACCTGGCGTACTCCACCAATACCGGCTCACTGGCAGTCTTGGCAACCTGCGCCTCATAGCGGGACGCATCCGAGCTACCCTCCTGCTGCCACTGGGGGAACTGGCCTTGCAAGTCATGCGCCACCCGGCGTCGACCCGGCGCCAGAAACAGCGTATCAAGCAGCCATAGCAGCCCACTGCCAAATACCAACCCTACCAGGATCAGGGGGAAATCTATTGTCATTGCGTCCACTTATCAGCCATCCACCTTGAGTACTGCGAGAA
>CBDTVJ010000146.1:0-8816 GCA_965363655.1 uncultured Halieaceae bacterium
GGATATTCGCGACAATCTCGACCAGCGTGTTGTCATTGTATTTTCGGACCTGGACAGCAAGACAGTTCTAAGCGCTGCTGACTTTGGCTTTTCGCCGCCGGAAGGGGTGGACCTCTTCTACTATGACCAGTGACCTGTTTCAGGCAACCGATACAGCGACCCCGGAAGAGTCGGAGACCGCGGAGGGCGGTTACCAGCCACTAGCCGCGCGTCTGCGGCCTGCCACGCTTGAGGACTACGCGGGGCAAGGGCACCTATTGGCCAGCGGCAAACCCCTGCGGCAGGCGATAGATAGCGGGCAACTTCATTCAATGATCTTCTGGGGACCTCCGGGCGTCGGTAAAACCACCCTGGCCAGAATTGCCGCAGAACAGGCCAATGCGCATTTTCTGCAATTATCCGCCGTACTCAGTGGCGTCAAGGATATCCGTGAGGCCATCGCGCAGGCCAGGCAATACAAGGGACAGGGACGGGATACCGTATTGTTCGTGGACGAAGTCCACCGCTTCAATAAGTCACAGCAGGACGCGTTCCTGCCCTATGTCGAGGATGGCACCGTCATTTTCATTGGCGCCACTACAGAAAACCCGTCCTTTGAACTGAACAACGCATTATTGTCTCGCGCCCGTGTCTACAAGTTGCGGCCACTGGAAGTGGGGGATATCGATAATGTCCTGGCGCGGGCGCTGCAGAGCATCGAGCACGTCGAGGTGGAACAAGGCTGCCTGGAACTGATTGCCACGCAGGCAGACGGCGATGCCCGCAAGGCCTTGAACCTGCTGGAACTGGCTGCGGACCTGGCGGAAGAGGGCAGGATTACCCCGAATACGCTGGAAGAGGTGCTACAGGCGTCCCTGCGGCGCTTCGATAAGGGGGGCGATCTTTTCTATGACCAGATCAGCGCCCTGCACAAAGCGGTTCGAGGCAGTTCTCCGGATGGCGCCCTGTACTGGTTTTGCCGCATGCTGGACGGCGGCTGTGACCCGCTCTACATCGCCAGGCGGGTGGTTCGCATGGCCAGCGAGGATATCGGCAATGCCGACCCCAGGGCACTCACGATATCTTTGGACGCCTGGCAGGTACAGGAGCGCCTGGGTAGCCCTGAAGGGGAGCTGGCGATTGCCCAGGCCATCGTGTATCTGGCCTGTGCCGCCAAGAGCAATGCGGTGTACAGCGCTTATAACGCTGCCAGGGCGGACATCGAGGCTGGTGCCAGTGAAGAGGTGCCACTGCATTTGCGCAATGCACCTACGCTACTGATGAAGTCCATGGAGCACGGCGCGGACTACCGCTACGCACATGATGAAGAGGAGGGGTACGCCGCAGGGGAGAACTATTTTCCTGAGAAGCTACAGCACAGACAGTACTACCACCCGGTGGATCGAGGGCTCGAAAAGAAGATCAGCGACAAGCTCAAATATCTGCGCGAGCGGGACAAAACCAGTACACTACGCCGCTACGATTAAGACTGTCCTTCGCAACCATGAAATACTTATTGTTCATCGCCCTGGGCGGGGCCTCAGGAGCTGTCGCACGCTATCTGCTGGCTAACTGGATACACGGCCTATGGGAGGGTAAATTGCCGATGGGGACGCTGCTGGTCAATATGCTGGGTTCCTTCGCCATCGGCATCGTGTTTGTGCTGCTGGTAGAACGACAGTATATCCATGCTGATTGGCGCGGTGTGCTTATGGTCGGTTTTCTCGGTGCATTCACCACGTTTTCAACCTTTTCCCTGGAGACGATTAGCCTCCTGGAAGCCGGGCATACTATCCATGCCCTGGCCTATATGTTTGGCAGTGCCTTACTGTGTGTCGTTATGGCTGGCATCGCCATCCACGTTACCCGACTGCTGGTGTAAGCAGTCATAGGGCGCGGTCGGCGCATTTATTGTTTATCAAGAAACAGGAAATAGCAGGATGTTGGATATCAAGGCGGTCAGGCAGGACCCTGAAAGCATCGCCCGGGCGCTGGCCACTCGCGGTTGTACCTTCGATGTGGAGCACTTCAAAATACTGGACGCCAGACGCAAGCAGGCGGACGTAGACAGTCAAAGCCTGTTGGCAGAACGCAAGAGTGCCTCGAAAAAGATTGGCACCCTGGTTGGCCAGGGTATGAGTGTGGATGACGCCAAGGCCCAGGTGAATGAGACGCTGCAAAAGATATCGGGCCAGTTGGAGGCGCTGACTGAGCAGGCCAAACAAGCCCAGCTGGAATTGGAAGAACTGCTGTTGGGCACTCCGAATCTGCCAGCGGCAGAGGTGCCTGCAGGTTCCAGCGAAGAAGATAACCTGGAGGTTCTGCGCTGGGGAGAGCCAGGCAAATTTGATTTTGACGTGCAGGACCACGTAACACTGGGCGAGGGCCTGCGGCTGCTCGACGGAGAAACGGCCGGCAAGATCACCGGTTCGCGCTTTACGGTGATGTACGGCGACCTGGCCAGGCTACAGCGCGCCCTGACCCAGTTTATGCTCAACCTGCAAACCCTCGAGCACGGTTACCAGGAGGTCTACGTACCCTACATCGTCAACAGGGAGTCCCTGCAAGGCACCGGGCAGTTACCTAAATTTGAGGAGGACGTGTTCAAGCTCCATGCAGAGCACGATCTCTACCTGATTCCAACTGCCGAAGTGCCGGTGACCAATATCGCCAGGGACAGGATTTTCGAAGACGCCGAGCTGGGTGACGATGGCATTAAATTCGCCTGCCACACACCCTGTTTTCGCAGCGAAGCGGGTAGCTATGGTCGCGATACACGCGGCATGATTCGCCAGCACCAGTTCGAAAAAGTGGAACTGGTGCAAATGGTGCGCCCCTCACAATCTGCTGCGGCCCTGGAAGAGCTGACCGGCCATGCGGAAAAAGTACTGCAGTTACTGGAACTACCCTATCGCAAGGTGATCCTGTGCGGTGGTGATCTCGGCTTTTCCGCCAACAAGACCTACGACCTGGAAGTGTGGTTACCGGCACAGGAGACCTATCGTGAAATCTCCTCCTGCAGCAGCTTTGGCGATTATCAGGCCAGGCGCATGCAGGCACGCTGGCGCAACCCCGCAACGGGCAAGCCCGAATTGCTGCATACCGTCAACGGTTCCGGGCTGGCGGTAGGGCGCACCCTTGTCGCTGTAATGGAAAACTACCAGCAAGCCGATGGCAGCATTGTCGTGCCCGAGGTGCTGCAGCCCTACATGCATGGCGTCAGCGTGCTCGGGGGCTAGGCTCTTGCAATACCTTCCGATCTGCGTGAAGTTGATCGACGCACCGGTTTTACTGGTCGGTGGCGGTACTGTCGCGACGCGCAAGGCCAGGTTACTGCTGCGCGCAGGCGCCAACCTCACCGTAGTCGCCCCCGGCATAAGCGATGAGCTGGAGAAATTACTGGCCGATCATGGCGGTGTGTGGCAGCGGGGCCGTTACAAGGAAGTTGATTTGCACGGCCGCCGGCTGGTGGTAGCCGCCACCGCCGATAAGACCACCAACGAAGCAATCTATCGCCAGGCCACAGCACGGTCCCTGCCGGTAAACGTGGTCGATTCACCCGAGCTGTGTACCTTTATTTTTCCTTCCATAATAGATCGCGACCCGCTAATTATAGCGGTAAGCAGCAGTGGCAGTAGCCCTGTTCTTGGCAGGATTTTGCGGCGCAAGATTGAATCGATGGTGCCCGCTGCCTATGGCCGACTCGCGGCTTTCTCAGGTCGTTTTCGACAATTGGTCAAGGATGCCATTCCCGAGGAGACGCCTCGGCGCCTGTTCTGGGAGGACGTACTGGAGGGCAGTGTAGCCGAGCAGGTCATGGCCGGTCGGGAAGAGCAGGGTGAGGCACACCTCAGGGAGAGGCTGCTTGATACCGACGATTTGCGCGTCGGGGAAGTCTACCTGGTAGGAGCCGGGCCCGGCGACCCGGATCTGCTGACATTCAAAGCAGCAAGATTGCTGCAAAGCGCCGATGTCGTGCTATATGACCGTCTGGTATCGCCAGAGATCATCGACATGGCCAGGCGCGATGCCGAGCGTATCTATGTCGGCAAACGTCGCTCTGACCATACTGTACCGCAAATGGAAATCAACGAGCTGCTACTGGAGCTGGCGCAACAAGGTAAGCGTGTGGTGAGACTCAAGGGTGGGGATCCCTTTGTATTCGGCCGCGGTGGCGAGGAAATCGAGCTGCTGGCACAGCACCGGATACCGTTCCAGGTGGTGCCCGGGATCACTGCAGCAAACGGTGCGGCTTGCTACGCGGGAATACCGCTGACCCACAGGGACTACGCCCAGTCAGTGCGCTTTGTCGCCGGATACCTGAAAGGTGACTCTGTTGACCATGACTGGAGCACGTTCCAGTCACCTACCGAAACCCTGGTTTTCTACATGGGCCTGATGGGTTTGCCGGTGATCTGCGAACAGCTGCAGGCTCATGGCAGAGCCAGTGAAACACCGATAGCCCTGGTAGAGCGGGGCACCCAGCGCAGGCAGAGAGTGCTGGTGGGCACACTTGGCACCATGGTAGACCTTGTTGCACGAGAAAAGCCTGAGGCCCCAACACTGATTATTGTCGGGGATGTTGTGCGGCTGCACCAGGATTTGTCGTGGTTTGGTCAGCAGGAAGGAGATGCATCCGCATGAATTGGTAGGCGCCTGACGGGGTCAGGGTGACTGGTCGAGGCCACCCGCCTCGAGTATCGAGGGGCCGTAGGTCTCGGCGAACCAGGCGCTGGATTCGACGCCGAAGTGCACGCCGTCGCTGCGGATGGGCGACATGTCGCCGATCCCGCGGAGAGGCTCACCGCCAGGACAAAGGATCTCGTTGAGATCGTAGAGCACGATGTCGTCCGGATACTCCGCGGCAATCGACGGCAGGATCTCGAGGTTGAGGGTATCGAGGTCGTCGCCATCGAACCACTGGTTACGCGCCGAGTGTGCTTCGACTCCTGTGGCGGTATCGATACAGGGCGCCTGCATCCACACGACCTTCGCGCCGCGTTCGGTGAGAATCTCGGCGATCTCGCGATACTCGCGCGTGAGGTAGGCGCTGAACTCCGGGTTCTGCACGGGTAGCGGCGCCGTCCATCCGTCGAGACGGCGCAGGCCGATGTCCCACGCGCTCGACAACACGATTACGAGGTCGGGCTCGAAGCGCGCGACCTGGTCCTCGAGCGACGCTACTGCCGCGACGCACTGCGGCGGAATGGGGATCTCGTCGCCGCTATCGTAGAGGTAGCCCTGGTCGGCGAGGCCGCAGCCGTTGGTGGCGACATTCCACACCCAGATGCCATGATCGGCACCCCACCGCTCGAAGCCGAAGCCGAGGGAGCGCGCCTGGGAGTCGCCGATGATGAGAACCCGCGACGCGTCTGCTCGGTCGGCGCGTTGGTACAGTGCGGCGAGTTCGAGCAAAGTCTCGGCGGACGCGTTGATGTACTCCGCCGCGTCGACCTCGGTCGGGTCGGGCATGGCGCCGTCAAGCGCCAGGTTGACGTCAGGGCGGATGCCGAGGTCGGCGAGCGATTTGTAATAGGTGGACAATGCGCGGCCAAAGGCCACGCGAAAGGTCTGGCCCGACCCGATCGGGCTGATGGACGCGCCCTGGGACGTGAGTATGTCGAATCCGGTGCTAAGGAGGGCTGTGCCGATCGCCCGTTTGCTCCCGGCGCCCTCGATGGCAAACTTACTGATGTCATCGCCGGCCCAGCCGTCGACGAACAACACGATACTGTCGGGGTCGTGTTCCGCGATGAGGGCAGGCCATTCGGAGGCCCAGTTTGCACACGTCGGAGAGCCTCCGACCTCCACCCAGCCGCCGTCGCAGGAGAAGACAGAGCGGGCGCTGAGGCGGATCTGACGGTCGTCGGCAACCATTGCCTCGAGTTCATCGACGATCGCCGCGTTCTTCGCGCTGTAGATGACGAGGATGTCGAGTACACCGTCCGCGGTGGCCACCGGCGCTCGCAGCGAACGACCGTCATCGCGCAGCGTCGCGAGGGGGTCCGCGCCGTCGGTGTTGACGGTTAGGCTGGCGCCGACGAGGAGGGCGAGCCCCACCACCGGATAGAGCATCGCCTGGCCGGCCTTGGGGAGGCCGAACGTCGCGCCCTTGCGGACAGGAGTCTCAACGAAGCGGTGTGAGGCCCACGCGATAAGAAACGTCACCGCGAACAGCAGGACCAGGTTGGGCCACGGGTCGAGGCCGGTTCGCTCCGGCGTGAGCCAGAGAAAGGGTACGAAGTGATAAATGTAGATCCCGTAGCTGAGGTCGCCGACCCAGATTGCCGGGCGCCAATTGAAGACGCGGTCGATGACCCCGCGCTGGGAGATGATCGCCATGATCAACAGCGAGGTGAGTAGCGAGTTGAGCAGGAACCCGCCCCGGTACGAGAACGACTCGGTGACGCCGAAGTGGGTCCATAGGTAGCTGAGGACGATGATCGCCAGCCAGCCAGCCCACGACAGGATCTGTCGCGCCCCCTCGCTGATCGCGCCGTTGCGCTGGTGCATGACGACGGCGAGCAGGACGCCCACCATCACCTCGGCAATGCGGGTGTCCGTGCCGAAGTAGAGGCGGTCGACGTTGGTGCCGGTGTCGTGGAGGTGGAGCATCCAGAAGGTTGAGCCGAGGATCACGGTGCACAGTACGCCGACGACGGCCCGGTAGGGCACCCGGGCCCACAGCAGGAATCCGAGGAGCAAGGGGATCACCACATAGAATTGTTCCTCGACAGCGAGCGACCAGTAATGCTGAACCGGGGAGGGGGCAGCGAAGATGTCAGTGTACGACTGCCCCGTCGCGATAAAGGTCCAGTTGACCACGTAGAAGACGACGCCGATGAGGTCGCCCACAAGCTGCTCGGCCTGACTTCGGGTGGCGACGGTCGCGCCGAAGATGACGGCGAGGAGGACGCCTCCGAGTGCGGCCGGGGCGAGGCGGCGGACGCGGCGGGCCCAGAAACGCTTGAAATCGATCCGGCCGGCGCGCTCGCGGTCGTCGAGCAGGATAGCGGTGATCAGGAAGCCGGAGAGGACGAAGAACAGCGACAACGACAAGTAGAAGCCGTCGTAGGGCCCGAGGCGGGCGTGATAGAACAGGACGCAGAAGATGGTGTAGCCGCGTAGGCCGTCGAGGCCGCGCTGGTAGGTCCCGAAGGCGCGAACCTGGCGCCCCGTCGGCACAGCGGCGGGCGCCGACGATCTTTTCTCTACATGCATCGAGGGAAGCGTAAAGGATCACCCCGCGAGGGTCAAGCGTATCAAAAAGTGTTAAGGGTCCTCTGGGGAATCCTGACGAAACAAGGTGTTTTGGCCGCTTTTGTAATCGAAGGGAGGCTAGTTTCCTCAATTCCCGGGCAAGAAAAAGCCCGCTCAGTGGCGGGCATCAAACTGGTTTCAGGCTTACTCCATATCCTCAGCGCCATTATGAACGGCGTAGCGCTCTTTCTTGAGTATCAGTACGTCCACCAGAACATTACCCGCTTCGGTAAGCAGTACATCCTCGCTGTCGTCCTCTTCTTCCGCATCCGCAGTTTCGAGGCTGTCACCTGCCTCTTCTTCCTCGCCTTCCTCGTCTTTCTCGTCTTTCTCCTCAAGAGAGGTCAATAACTCCTCTCCCTTGGCCTTACGGCGCTTGTTTTCAATGACCAGGGCCTTTTGCTCCTGCTTTTCACGCAGGGCAATACGCGCCTTTTCATTCAACGGCAGCTCGGTAATTTCCCTGGTCTCTTGTGCCAGTGCTACCTGGTCTTCCAGGTAGATGAAATCCGGGTTGTGCCCGCTGCGCTCCTGGAACTGTGAGTTAACGGTGGGCAGCACGGTGGACAAGTCGTTATAGCGGCGATGACGTACCGGGTTGATCTGGTCCCAGTTCAGGGCATGATCCAGTGCGCTCTCGCCGATCTCTTCAGTGTTATACAGTGTGGGAAATACCACGTCCGGAACGACCCCTCGATGCTGGGTGCTCTCACCTGATATTCGATAGAACTTGCTTTCGGTAATCTTGAGTTGCCCCTCTGTCAGTGGAATCAAGGTTTGTACTGTGCCTTTACCAAATGACCTGTCGCCCACAATAATGCCACGCTGGTAATCCTGGATGGCGCCGGCAAAGATTTCCGAGGCGGAAGCGCTGAGGCGGTTTACCAACACGACTAGCGGGCCCTCATAATATTGGCTCTTAAGCCGCTTGCCATCGCGCCACACACGACGCGAAGAATGGCGTATTTGCACGGTAGGGCCATACTCGATAAACAGTCCGGTAAGCTCATTCGCTTCCTGCAGTGAGCCGCCCCCGTTGTTACGCAAATCTATAACGATCCCATCAACGCCCTCTTTCTGCAGCTGCTCCAGCAGTTTCTTCACGTCGCGGGTGGTGCTCTTGTAGTTCTTGTCGCCCCTGCGCATGGCATCGAAATCAATGTAGAAAGCGGGAATGTCGATGACACCTATTTTTTGGGTGTCATCGCCATTGGGTATCTCAAGAATCTTTTTCTGCGCAGACTGCTCCTCCAATTTCACCTTGTTGCGCACTATGGTGATGATTTTGCGCTGGTCGGTCGATTTGGACTTGGCGGGAATTACCTCCAGGCGAACCGTGGAATCTTTTGGCCCTCGTATCAGCTCAACCACTTCATCAAGGCGCCAGCCAATCACATCCTCCAGTTCGCCATCAACACCTTGCCCTACACCGACAATGCGATCGGAGGGGTGTAACTCGCCCTGTTTATCCGCAGGACCCTTCGCTACCAGCCTGGCTACTTTGGTGTAGTCATCCTCAATTTGTAGCACGGCACCAATCCCCTCCAGAGAGAGGCTCATATTGATATTGAAGTTTT